>JAQCHR010000116.1 GCA_027619655.1 Pseudomonadota bacterium | reverse complement strand
GACCCAGACAACCACCCTCATCAGATGCTGCTCAGTTGGGATTGAAATTAAACCGGACAGCAGTGGACTCGATCCGGCGATCAGGCGCCGCCGTGGAGAATGCGCAGGCTACTCCGCCGCCACCGCTTCCGCGCCCTCATGGGCTGCGAGGAACTTCTCCACGTCCAGCGCGGCCATGCAGCCCATGCCTGCGGCCGTCACCGCCTGGCGGTAGACCTTGTCGACCACGTCGCCCGCCGCGAAGATGCCGGGGATGTTCGTCGCCGTGCTGTCGGGGGCCGTGAGGATGTAGTTTTCGTCGTCCATGGCCACATGGCCCTGGAACACCGCCGTCGCGGGATCGTGGCCGATGGCGATGAAGATGCCGGTGACGGGCAGTTCGGTGACCGCGCCGGTCTTCACGTTGCGCACCCTGGCGCCGCTGACCCCCGGCGGGTTGCCCTCGCCCAGCACCTCGTCCAGCGTCGAATCCCACATCACCTCCACCTTCGGGTTGGCGAACAGCCGGTCCTGCATGATCTTTTCCGCCCGGAAGGAATCGCGGCGGTGGATCACCGTCACCTTGCTGGCGTGGTTGGTCAGGTAGAGCGCTTCCTCGACCGCCGTATTGCCGCCGCCGACCAGCGCGATTTCCTGGCCGCGGAAGAAGAAGCCGTCGCAGGTGGCGCAGGCGGAAACCCCGAAGCCCATGTATTTCTGCTCCGATTCCAGCCCCAGCCAGCGCGCCTGCGCGCCGGTCGCGATGACAATCGACTCGGCGACATAGGTATCGCCGCTGTCGCCGACACAGGTAAAGGGCCGCTTCGAGAAATCGACCTTCGAGATGATGTCCTGGATCATCACCGTGCCGACATGTTCTGCCTGCTTCTGCATCTGCTCCATCAGCCAGGGGCCCTGGATGACATCGGCGAAGCCCGGGTAGTTTTCCACATCGGTGGTGATGGTCATCTGCCCGCCGGGCTGCAGGCCCGCGACCAGCATCGGCTTCAGGTTGGCGCGCGCCGCGTAGATGGCGGCGGTGTATCCGGCCGGGCCGGAACCGATGATGAGGACCTTGCTGCGATGTTCGGCCATGATAACGCGCCTTTCGTGTTGCCTGCTTTTCTGCCCTGCTGACGTAACGCCTTGCGGCCGTCGCTTCAAGAAAATTGCCGCTCAGACGTCCTTTGGCGGCACGTCCAGCCGTACGACGATGCCTTCCGCCTCTTTTGACGGGGCGGGGTATTCCCGCATCACCAGCGGATCATGGCCGGGCACGATATGCCGCGGCGAATCGGCCAGCGACTCCATAGTCCTGTAGCCCTGCACCATGTCGCCGACGCTGTAGACCAGCGGGAAGGGGTTTTCCGTGCGCATGTTCATGTAGTAGTGCGAGGCGTCGGAGGCGAGCACGATCCAGCCGCGTTTGGTTGGCACGCGCACGACCTGCAGCCCGTCCGTATGGCCGCCCACATGATGCAGGGTGACGCCGGGCGCGATTTCCTGCGTGCCGTCCACGAAAACCACCCGGTTGTCATAGACATTGCGAATCATGTCGAACACGTAGTCCAGCGCATAGGCGACGTTGAAAACCTTGTGGCCCATGTGCTTGCCGGTGGCGAACTGCATCTCCCGCTCCTGCAGGTAGAATTTTGCCTTGGGAAAGTCGCTGACCGTGCCGGAATGGTCGTAATGCAGGTGGGTGACAACCACGTCCTCCACTTCCTTCGAATCGATCCCGATTGCCTTCAGCCCCTCTGCCGGGCTGCGCAACAGCTTGCGGCCGCGCGCCGTGGCTTCCTTCTCCTCGAATCCGACATCGACGACGATGGTGCGGCCATTGCCCCGGATCGCCCAGACGAAATAATCCATCGGGCTCGGCCCGTTATGCGGATCGCGGTTCAGGATGTGATCATTGTGCATTGCTTCGCGTTCCGCGTAGCGAATGGCAAAGACTTCATAGGGTTTGTAGGTTTCCGGCATCGTATTTCCCTGTTCTTTGAGAATTTGCTTGAGGCCCGGTACGTTACCGACCAGCATTGCGCACAGGATATTACTGCACACCGGGAGAGTCGATCATGGCGGATTACAAAAAAATCGGATTCATTGGCACGGGCGTCATGGGCGGGCGCATGTGCCGCAACCTCGCGACCAAGATCGGCGTTCCCGTTATTGCGTTCGATATGGACATGGACAAGGTGGCGGCGCTGGACAATGTGGGCGTCGAAGCGGCGCCCAGCGTCGCGGCCGTGATCGAGGCGGCGGATATCGTCCTGATGTGCCTGCCGGGCGAACCGCAGGTGCGCGCCATCTGCCTGCAGGAAGGCGGCATCCTGGAGCATGTCCGCAAGGGCCAGGTGATTGTCGACATGACCACGGCGACGGCGGATATCGAGCGGGAACTGGCGCCGCTCTTTGCCGAAAAAGGCGCCGATTTCGTGGATGCGCCGGTCGCCAAGGGGGTTTCCTCGGCCGAGGACGGGACGCTCAGCATCATGTTCGGCGGGCCGCAGGCGGTATTCGACCGGGTGAAACCGGTACTGGACACCATGGGCACCGAGGTCACCCGCTGTGGCGAGGTCGGCACCGGGCAGGTGGTAAAGCTGATGAACAACATGGTGCTGGTCATGAACGTCCAGGCGCTGGCCGAGGCGATGGCCATCGGCAAGCGGTCCGGCGTCGACCCGGAGGTCCTGTTCACGACCCTGTCGCGCGGCTCCGCCGACAGCTTCGCCCTGCGCAAGCACGGCATGCAGTACATGATGAAGGAGCAGTATCCGGACGATGTGTTCCCGGTGACCTATTCGATCAAGGATATGAGCTATACGTTGCGCCTGATCGATGAAACCGGCGTCAATGCGGAAGCAGCGCGGCTCGTCGATCGCAAGCTGAAGGAAGTCGACGCCAGGGGCTGGGGCAAATACTACAGCCCGGTGCTGTACCGGCTGCTCGAAGATTAGATCTGATCTATCTTATTGAAGATATAGCACCTTCACAGGATTACAGGGAACCTGGCGCGGTTCCCTGTAATCCTGATGTGCTATAATGCCCCGAGTTCAGTAATCCTTAACCAGTTATGACCATGTTATCCGATGCTGCTGCGCCGCGGGGAGGGGCAGCAACAGGGAGCATGGTCTTGACCACGGCGAATATCGAACTTTACTCGAATCCGTATCGCAGCGATCCGCGCGCGGTTCAGCGCACGCGGCTGACCCAGCAGGAACTGGACGAAATCATGGCGCTGCATGGCCGTTTCCTGAAACAGGACAGCGGCGGCAAGCGCGCCAGCCTGAAGCTGACCAACCTGTCCTATCTGGATTTTTCCGGCCGCGACCTGCGTGGCGCGGATTTCACGGGCTCGGAGCTGAAAGGCGCCCGGATGATCCGGACCAACCTGCATTCCGCCAACATGTTCGCCGTCGACCTACGCGACGCAGACCTGTCCAACGCGATCCTCGACCAGGTGGACCTGCGCGGGTCCAGCATGCGCTGCACCAACCTGACCCATGCCAGCCTGATCGAAGCGGACCTGCGGGCCGGCCGGCTGTACAACCGCGACAGTTACGGCGAGCTGAAGGTGGTCCGGCAGAAACAGTCGGTGACGGACCTGGCGGCGGCGATCCTGACCGGGTCCGACCTGTCCCATGCGAAGATGGGCGATGCGCTGATCATCGAAACCGACCTGACCGATGCGAAAATGAGCGGCGTCAACCTGGCGCGCGCCGACATGACCGCCTCGATCCTGACCGGCGCAAACATGGAAAACTGCGATCTCAGCGACGCCAACATGACCAATGTCGTGCTGCATGGCGCGGTGCTGACCGGGGCCAGGTTTGACCAGACAAATCTGACCGGGGCGGATCTTGTCTGCGCCATACTGGATGGCGTCGATTTTTCCAAAACGGATATTTCCCATGCGTCGTTTCCGAAATCGCTCGATGACCTGGAAGGCGACCTGACACAGATGCTGAAGAACCACCATCTCTGGGTCACCAGCAAGGGGGAAATCGGTACGCGGGCCGTCTTGTCGCGCTATGTCCTCTCGGAAAAGGACTTCGCCTCGGTCAACCTCTCGATGGCGAACCTGTCCTACAGGAATTTCCGGGGCTGCCATTTCGAGAGGGCGCACCTGATCATGGCGGATCTGAGCTATTGCGACCTGCGCGACGCCAATCTCAGCTATACGGACCTGCGTGGCGCCGGTCTGACCCGGGCGAACCTGACCGGCGCGAACCTGACCGGCGCCCGCCTGGGACCGGTGCCGATGGAAGGCGCGCTTGGCCGGGAATGGACGACCAACCTGCAGTTCTCGCGCCTCAACAGCGCGCGCTTCCTGGGCGCGGACCTTGTCGGCGTGAATTTTACCGGCGCCGATCTGACCGATGCGAGCCTGAAAGGCAGCAACCTGTCCCGCGCCGTCCTGACCGATTCCCTGCTGGACGGCACGGACCTGCGTGAAGCCGACCTGTCCGGCGCCGATCTGCGCGGCGCGGTGGGCCTGCGGCGCGGCGGCATTACCTGATCCCGCGGCTCCGCCGCCGCCGGCGCGCAGCAGTCCGACGCTATTATTCGCCCGGGTTCTTGTCTCCCGGCGTATCGTCCTCGTCTTCCGGCTCATCATTCGCCGTCAGGGCTTCAATCTTCACGGATTCGACCCGGTGGTCTTTCATGGCGAGAACGGTAAATTCGAAATCGCCGGATGAAACGACATCGCCCTTTACCGGCATACGCCCCAGTTCGTTAATCATGAAGCCCGACATGGTGTTCGCGTTGATTTCCTTGTCGATCTGGAACCCGGTTTCGCGTTCCATATTGGCCAGCGGCGCCAGGCCGTGCGCTTCCCAGTATCCGTCACGCCAGATAATCGGGAATTCCTGTTCGTGCTTGTCCGTTTCGTCCGCGATTTCGCCGACGATTTCCTCCAGCAGGTCTTCCAGGGTCACGAGGCCGGTGAAAGTGCCGTACTCATCGACCACGCAGGCCATATGCGCCCGTTTTTCGCGCATCATGTCGAACAGGTCGGTGACCTTCAGCGTTTCGGGTACGACCAGCGGGTCGCGGCAGTAGACCTCCAGGTTTTCCCAGGGCGCGGTGGTTCCGTCGATCATCGCATTGACCAGGTCGTGCACCAGCAGGACGCCGACCAGGTTGTCCATTCCGCCCTTGACCACGGGGAACCGGGAATACTGGCTGGTCCGGATCGTTTTCAGGTTGCGCGCCGGCGGCGCATCGAGCCGGAGGACCTGCGATTCCAGCCGCGGAATCATGACCCGCGCGATCGTGCGTTCGTCGAACCGGAACAGGTTGTGCAGCATGGCGGCGCGCTCTGCCGCGACCTCGCCGTGCTCGGCGGAAATATGGATAAGCCCGCGCAGCTCTTCGCTGGTGAGCACTTCTGCATGGCTGGCTTCGCGGACATTGCACATCCTCAGAATGGCGCCGGAAGCGTTATTCAGCAACCAGTTGAGCGGATTGATGACCAGATAGAACCAGTGCAGCGGATAAGCACAGAAAAGCGAAATTGTCTCCGCTTTTCGAATCGCGACGGTTTTCGGCACCTGTTCGCCGACAACAATATGCAGCGACGAAAAGATTATGAACCCGGTCAGGAAAGAAATCGTGTGCAGCGTGGTATCCGGCAGGCCCAGGGGTTCCAGCAGCGGCCCGAGCAGCGCCGCGACGGCAGGCTCGCCCAGCCAGCCGAGGCCGAGCGACGCCATTGTGATGCCCAACTGGCAGGCCGCCAGATAGGCATCGATCTTCCCCTTGATGCGCAGGGCAAGCTGGGCGCTGTGGTTGCCGGCCCGCGCTTTGGGCTCGATCCGAAAGTCACGTGCCGACACCAGGGCGAACTCGGCGGCGACGAAAAATGCGTTGGCAACCAGCAGGCCAATGATAGCGGCCGCCTGCACTCCGAAAGACTCCACGAGACAATCTCCTTGTATATGAGATGTCATAAATAAAGAAAAGTTGCCTATTGTCGAAATTATTTTTGCTATAAGATAAAAATTATGTATTGTCTGCGATCGTCGATGCAATTGACGAAAGGAAACAGCCGTGCCGGAATGGCAGGACCAGCTTTACTCGGAAGTCGTGGAGCGCCTTGTCGCCCTGTATGAGCGGCCATTCGGCGGCAAGCGGCGCGGGCGGTACCGGATTTCCATGAAACTGATGCGCAGCCTTCTCGGGCAGCGTCGTGTCTGGCCCGAGCAACTGGAAGCTGTCCAGCGCGGGCTCTACGACCGCGGTTATCTTCTGGTGGATATGGAGACCTATTGCATCATCGTCAGTCAGCAGACCTTCGCCAGCTACCGGCGGGTCAATGATGCCTGTCTGGCATCCGTGCTCGATACGCTCGGTCCGGATGGCGACCCGCACGGTCGCGAGTCCCAGGCGGCGGATTAGCAATCGGCATGCGTAAGAAGGAAGCACCGGGTCCGGCGCGCCGGGTCCGCCTCACGGATGACATTCCGGTCATCGGCTGGCGGGAATGGCTCAGTCTGCCGACTCTGGGGATCGAGCGGATCAAGGCGAAAATCGATACGGGCGCACGGACATCGGCGATCCATGCCTATGACGTGCGCCGGTTTACGGACCGCGGCGCGCCGCATGTATCCTTCCTGGTCCGGCCGGGTCAGCGCGGCAATGATCCTGCGATTTTCTGTACGGCCGAGGTTCGCGACGAGCGGCTGGTGATGAGTTCCAGCGGCCATCAGGAAAAGCGTTATGTGGTGAAAGTCCCTGCCTGCCTGGGCGGGCATAACTGGCTTATTGAAGTGACCCTCACCGACCGCGACCCGCTCGGTTTTCGGATGCTGCTGGGGCGGGAGGCGGTTCGGCGGCGTTTTCTGGTCGATCCCGACCGATCATTTCTCATTGGTCGCAGCTATGCCGATATCACCAATGTGATTACACGGAAAGGAAAACCAAAATGAAAATCGCTCTTCTTTGCCGGAATGCGAATCTCTATTCGCACAAGCGTATTGTCGAGGCGGCAGAGGCGCGCGGTCATCAAATCGATGTCATCGATCATTTGCGCTGCTATATCGACATCGCCTCGAGCGATCCCGAAGTCCATTATCGCGGCGAATCCCTGAAAGGGTATGACGTGGTCATCCCGCGCATCGGCGCGTCGGTGACCTTTTTCGGCACCGCGGTTCTGCGCCAGTTTGAAATGATGGGCGTATATCCGGCCAATGAATCCGTCGCCATCTCGCGATCCCGCGACAAGCTGCGCAGCATGCAGTTGCTGGCGCGGCAGGGTATCGGCCTGCCGGTGACGATCTTCGCCCACAAGACCTCGGATGCGGCGGAGGTCCTGAAACTCGCGGGCGGCGCCCCGGTCGTGATCAAGCTGCTGGAAGGCACGCAGGGGATCGGGGTCGTCCTGGGGGAAACGACCAAGGCCGCGGAAAGCATCATTCAGGCCTTCGGCGGCGTGAACACCAACATTCTGGTGCAGCAGTTCGTCAAGGAAGCGAATGGCGAGGATATCCGCTGCCTGGTTGTCGGCGAACGGGTTGTCGCGGCGATGATCCGGCGGGGCAAGGAAGGCGACTTCCGGTCCAACCTGCATCGCGGCGGCACCGCCGAAGCGATCAAGATAACGCCGAAGGAACGCGCGACCGCGTTGAAGGCGGCGAATGCGATGGGGTTGAACATCTGCGGCGTGGACCTGTTGCGCTCCAACGCGGGGCCGGTCGTTATGGAAGTCAATTCATCCCCGGGGCTGGAGGGCGGCGCCGCTGATGGTCGACCGCAGGCCGGCCTTCCAACTGGGGGACACCCGCATCGCCGCCGGCGAACGGGCGACGGTCGATCTGCCCTTGAGCGTCCTGTCCAAACATACACCCATGACGCTGCCTGTGCATGTGGTGCACGGGCGGCGTGAGGGGCCAACCATTTTCGTCAGCGCGGCAGTGCACGGGGACGAGATCATCGGCGTGGAAATCGTGCGCCGGCTCATGCGCGCGCCGGCAATGCGCCGGCTGGCGGGCACGGTGCTGCTTATCCCCATCGTCAATGCCTTCGGCTTAATCAGCCACAGCCGGTATCTTCCTGATCGGCGCGACCTCAACCGGTCGTTTCCCGGCAGTGCCCGGGGATCGCTCGCCAGCCAGTTGGCCCACCGGTTTCTGAACGATGTGGTGCGCCACTGTGACTACGGCATCGACCTGCATTCCGCGGCGGTGAACCGGGTGAACCTGCCCCAGATCCGCATCAGTTCCGGCGACAAAAAGGCGCTTGAGCTCGCCCATGTCTTCAGCGCGCCGGTAATCCTGAAATCACCGCTGCGGGACGGGTCGCTGCGCGATGCGGCCAGCAAGTCCGGGGTGCCAATGCTGCTGTACGAAGCCGGCGAAGGGTTGCGGTTCGATGAATTCGCGATCCGGGTCGGGGTGAAGGGGGTGCTCATGGTCATGAAGCATCTCGGCATGACCGGATCGAACAAGATTGCCGCCAGTGCCAGCAAGACGCCCGTCGCCACGAAGAGCTCCTGGCTGCGCGCGCCGGAAGGCGGCATCCTCCGCGCGATCCGCACCGTGGGCGATATCGTCAGGAAGGATGAGGTCCTTGGTGTGGTCTCCGATCCGTTCGGCGAGGAGGAATCGGAAATCCGCGCCGTAATTCCCGGTTTGATCATCGGCCGCACCAACCTGCCCGTGGTCAACCAGGGCGATGCGCTGTTCCATGTGGCGGAACTGCCCAAGGCGGCAGGGCCCGGCGCGGCGCTGGACAAGATCGAAGAGGAAATCGGCGGCGACCCGATGTTCGACGAGGACGAAATCATCTAGATCAGATCATGGTTGGTTGGAATCACCGTTGGCGATCCAACAACCATGTGAATCTGGTCTATCTTATTGA
>JAQCHR010000115.1 GCA_027619655.1 Pseudomonadota bacterium | reverse complement strand
ATACAGGCCAACCGAGGCATTCTCCCGGTTCTTGCCCGCCTTCTCCTTGAACTGGGTCATCCGGTTCAGCCAGCCCAGCCGCGCGACGCAGTTGAACACCCAGGCAAGCTCCGCATGATGCGGATTGCGGGACTGGTTGAAGATGACGCTCTTTTTCGGATCGACGCCGGCGGCGATAAACGCCGCCGTCACTTCACGGGTGCTCTGTCGCAGTTCTTCCGGATCCTGCCAGACCGTGATCGCATGCAGATCGACAACGCAGTAGATGCATTCATTGTCTTCCTGCAAGCGGACGAAATTCCGGATCGCGCCCAGATAGTTGCCGAGATGCAGGTTGCCCGTGGGCTGTACGCCCGAGAATATCCGGTCCATGACGCCCCTCGTGGAAAACCTTCGTATGACAGAACGGCGCGTGTTATCGCGGCTCCTCCGTCCCCGGTCAAGCCCGGGACCGGCCCGCACCACGTCACTTGCGGGACATCATCTCCCGCAGGTCGCCAAACCGGACGGCGCCGGTAACCGCTGCCAGGCCGAAGAAGACAACGCCGCCGCCAACCACCAGCAAAATGAGCGCGGCAATCCGCTCCGGTTCGCCGCCGTCCAGCCAAACCCGCAGATACTTCGCCCCGGTATACAGGCCGCCGGCCAGGACTGCCGATGCCAGAACCAGACGGGGGATCCGGTTGCGAAGCCGCGCATCGAATGTCAGGTGCCCGCGCCGGACCAGGATCGTCCCCAACAGGGCCGCATTCATCCAGGCGGCCAGGGCGGTTGCCAGGGCGATGCCCACATGGGCCAGCGTCTGCATCAGGATAACCGCCAGAACGATATTCAGCGCGACCGCCGCAATGGCGATCTTCACCGGCGTCTTCGTATCCTCGCGGGCGTAGAAACCCGGCGTCAGGGCCTTGATCAGCACATAGGCGGGCAGCCCGATGGAAAACGCTGTCAGGGCGCTGGCTGTTGCGTCGGCGGCGCCCGCGTCGAAAACGCCGCGCTGGAACAGTACGGTAACAATTGGCCCGGAAATGGCGATCAGCGCCGCGGCGGCGGGGACCGTCAGCGTCAGTGCGAATTCGATGGCGCGGTTCTGGCTGTATTGTGCGGCTTCGGCAGCGCCCGACCTCAGCTGCCGCACCAGTGTCGGCAACAGCACGATGCCGCTTGGCACGCCAACCACCCCCAGCGGCAACTGGTTTAGCCGGTCCGCGTAATACAGGAACGATACCGATCCTTCGCGCAGGGTGGACGCCAGGATAACATCGACCACCAGGTTGATCTGCACGACACCGGCGCCGATCAGCGCGGGGACCATCAGCACGAACAGCCGTTTCACGCCCGGCGTCAACCGGGGACGCGGCAGGGCGGTCAGGATACCTGCCCGCTTGCAGGCCCAGGCGATCCAGACAAACTGTCCCAGCCCGGCGGCCGCCACACCCCAGGCGAGCGCATAGCCCGGCACGGGAAAGACGCGTGCCTGCACCAGCAGCAGCACCGCGATGAGGACGATGTTCAGGAAAATCGGCGCCGCAGCCGCGGCCGCAAACCGTTCCAGCGAATTCAGCATTCCGCCCATCAGCGCGATCAGCGCCATGAACAGCAGATAGGGGAAGGTGACCCGGGTCATTTCGACCGTCAAGTCGAACTTGACCGGGTCTTCGGCGAATCCGGGCGCGATGGCATACATCAGCCAGGGCATGGCCAGAATGACCGCGATGCTGAAAATGATCAGCGCCGTCGTCATGACAGCCGCAACTTCGGCGGCGAAACGCAGCGCGGCGTCGCGCCCGTCCGTCGCCAGGCGCCCGGCGAACAGTGGCACGAAGCCGGCGTTGAAGGCGCCCTCGGCAAACAGCCGGCGAAAGAAATTGGGAAACTTGAAGGCGACGAAAAACGCGTCTGCGACCATGCCGGCGCCAAGCACATTGGCCAGCAGCATATCACGGGCAAAGCCGAGGACCCGGCTCATCATGGTCCAGCCGCCAACGGTCGCAATGGAGCGAAAGAGTGCCATGGCGCTATCTAGCGGATAATGGCGGCGCAAAAAAGGCGGATCACTTCGCGGTGACAATCGCTTTCCGGGAATCTTTTACTTTTGAATCTTTGGCGGTCGGCTTTGCGGCCGGTTTCTTCAGTTCATTTGCCGCTGGCTTGGTGGCGGGTTTTTTCCGCGCTTTCTTCGGCTCCGCCGGCTCCGGCCCCTCAAGAACCTCCAGCAACTCGCGGTCGATCTGTTTCAGCTTGTCGGGGTGGTCAATTTTGGTGCCGAACAGGTTCTTGACGTAGAAGACGTCAACCACGCGCTCACCGAAGGTGGAAACCTTTGCCGACGCAATCTGGAGATTCAGGTCGTGCAGCGCGCGGGTCAGGTCATAGATTAGGCCCGGCCGGTCGCGACCGTTCACTTCGATGACGGTATGGGTATTGCTCGCCTTGTTGTCGATAAAGACCTGTGGCGCCACCTTGAAGACCCGCGTCCGGCTGGGCAACGGGCTGCGTTTCGATAATTCATCCGCCATATCGAACCGCCCGCACAGCGACAGTTCAACCCGCTCCAACAGGCGCGCCAGGTTGGCCGGGCTTTCAATCGCGCCGCCGGCGGAATTCTGGATCCAGAACGTGTCCAGCGCCATGCCGTCCATCAGCGTGTTGATCCGCGCATCCACGATCGTCGATCCTGTCACCGAAATCGCCGCGGCGATCTTGTTGAACAGGCCCGGATGGTCGGCGGTATAGATCGTGAGCTCGGTTACCGCGTGGTCCAGGTTGATACGTGCGTCAACGGATAGTTTCCGGCCCTTGCCATCCGCGTCGCGCATCATTTCGGCATGCTGGATGAGCGTGTCCATGTCGTAGAACAGCCAATATGAAAATTCTCCGCGCCCGACATGGGCTTCGCGTTCTTCCAGCGGCCATTCGGCGAGCGCCTCCGAAACCCGCTCGCGGACCTTGGCGGCGCGGTCCCGTGACTGATAGCTGTCATAGCCGCCGGACATCGCCGATTCAGCCTGATAGTACAACTCGCGCAGCAGGGTTGCCTTCCAGTTGTTCCATCGGCCGGGGCCGACCGCGCGAATATCTACCGCGGTCAGGCAAAGCAGCAGCCGCAGCCGTTCCGGCGACTGCACAAGTTCGGCGAAATCCGTGATGGTCTTGGGGTCGTCCAGGTCGCGCTTGAACGCCGTATTGGACATTTCGAGATGATGCCGCACCAGCCAGGCCACGGTTTCCGTTTGCGCCGGCGTGAACCCGAACCGCGGACACAGCCGTTCCGCGACCTTTGCGCCAAGCACCGAATGATCGCCGCCGCGGCCCTTGGCGATGTCATGCAGCAGCACGGCCATGTAGAGCACTTCACGCGAGAGCACTTTGTGAATGACGTCGCTGGCAACCGGCAGCTCGCTCGTCAGTTCGCTGCGTTCGATCTGGCCAAGAATGCCGATGGCGCGGATCGTATGCTCGTCGGTCGTATAGACGTGATACATGTCATATTGCATCTGCGCCACGACCCGTCCGAAATCGGGCAGGAACTTGCCCAGGATACCCGCTTCATTCATCCGCCGCAGGGTAAGGTCCGTATCCTGCTTCGCCGTGAGGATTTTCATGAAAAGGGCGCAGGCTTCCGGGTCGGATCGAAGTGTTTTATCGATCCGCCGCAGATTGCGGGTCATCGTCTGCAGCGCGTCGGGGTGAATATCCAGCTTGCCCCGCTGCGCGACATCAAACAGCCGGATCATATCGACCGGGTGCTCCGAGAAATGCTTGGGCGACGACACGTTGACCCGCCCGGCGGTGACGGGAAAGCCTTCAATCTCGCGTTTCCACAGCCCCAGGCGCGGCAGCGAAAATCGCCGCGGGCGCTGCTGCCGCGCCTCAAGGGCGGCGCAGAATATCCGTGTCAGGTCGCCGACATCCTTGGCGACCAGAAAATAATGACGCATGAACCGCTCGACACCCAGCATGCCGGCCCGGTCCGTATAGCCCATCAGGCGCGCCAGCTCGGGCTGGACATCGAAGGTCAGGCGCTCTTCCGGCCGGCCGGACAGGTAGTGCAGATGGCATCGGACCGTCCACAAATAGGCCTGCGCCTTGTCGAAGCGCGCGACTTCCTTGGATGTAAAGACGCCCTTTTCGATCAGCGCGGCAACATCATCAACCTGATAAAGATATTTTGCGATCCAGAACAGCGTCTGCAGATCGCGAATGCCGCCCTTGCCTTCCTTGATATTGGGCTCCAGCACATAGCGTGTGTCGCCCATCTGCTTGTGGCGCTCGTCGCGTTCATGCAGCTTGGCATCGACAAATTCCGCGCCGGAATCCGCGGCGACTTCGGTCCAGAAACGCTTGCGAAGCTCCAGAAACAGGCTCTGCTCGCCCCAGACATAGCGCGATTCCAGGAGTCCGGTGCGGATCGTGATGTCAGCCTTGGCCTGGCGGACGCATTCATCAAGTGACCGTGTTGCATGGCCGACCTTCAATCCGAGGTCCCACAGCATATAAAGAATGTGCTCGACGATCTGTTCGCTGCGCGCTGATTTTTTGTAAGGCAGCACGAACAGCAGATCGACATCCGATTTCGGCGCCAGTTCACCGCGGCCATATCCGCCATAGGCGACGACACAGACCTGATCGCCGGCTGTCGGGTTGGCGGCGGGGTAGATCTTTTCGGCGACGACGTCGTATATCGCGCGTATCAGTTGATCGATCAGGTGACAGGCGCCCTGCACGCAAAGCCCGCCATCGTGGTCTGCCTCGAAGCGTTGACGGACCTCTGCGATGCCGGTGTCCAGCGCCTGGCGGTAACAGGCCAGCAAGGCAGTACCGCGCTCCGAATCGTTCAACTCGGTCAGCGCCATTGCCGTCTCGGTCAGCGCCAGACGATCGATGATCTTTCGTGTTCCACGAAGCGTTTTCATGGCCATAACCTGTGAGCGTTGAGCAAGAATAGCAAGCGAAGGTTAAGCTTTTGCAATCATGCCGCGCAGCCGGTACAAATATTCCAGCGCTTCCCGCGGCGTCATGCTGTCAGGATCGGTATCTGCCAGCGCCGTTTCGATTGCCGATTCAGCCGGCTTTGTGGCGGCGGGCCGCGCTGCGGCGGCAAATAGCGGCAGGTCATCCGACAGCCGCGCAAGGGTGCCGGACTGTTCCCCCTTTTCCAGTTCCGCCAGCACCGCGCCGGCCCGTTCGACCACCGATGCCGGCAGTCCCGCCAGTTTGGCGACATGAATGCCGTAGGACCGGTCGGCGGCGCCCGGCGCCACTGAATGCAGGAAGACGACATCGCCGGCCCATTCCTTGACCTGCATCGTGTGCGGCGACAGCGCCGCCAGACGTCCTGTCAGTCCCGTGAGCTCGTGGTAGTGGGTGGCGAACAGGGCGCGGCAGTGGTTTACTTCATGCAGATGTTCGACGCAGGCCCAGGCGATGGACAACCCGTCATAGGTCGCGGTGCCCCGGCCGATTTCGTCCAGGATCACCAGGGAACGCGGGCCCGCCTGGTTCAGGATCGCCGCCGTTTCCACCATCTCGACCATGAAGGTGGACCGGCCGCGCGCCAGGTCATCCGCCGCGCCGACCCGGCTGAACAACCGGTCGACGATGCCGATCTTCGCCGATTCCGCCGGAACGTATGACCCCATCTGCGCCAGAATTGCGATCAGGGCGTTCTGGCGAAGGAAGGTACTTTTCCCCGCCATGTTTGGTCCCGTGATCAGCCAGAGCCGGCGATCGGCCGCAAGGTCGCAGTCATTCGGGACAAACGCCACGCCCTCCAGCGAGACCTCGACGACGGGATGCCGGCCACCGCGGATATCGAAGACCGGCGCGTCCTCGAATTCGGGCCGGCAAAAGCGCCGCGCCTGCGCCAGATCGGCCAGCGCCGCGGCGACATCCAGCGCGGCGAGGCCATCCGCCGTTGCGGCGATCGCATCCGATCGCGCCGTTACCTCGCCGACCACGTCGTCGTAGAGGGCCAGTTCGATCGCCAGAACCTTGTCGGCGGCTTCGGAAATGTCGCGGGCCAGATCGGCCAGCTCGACAGTCGAATACCGCATGGCGCTGGCCAGCGTCTGGCGGTGAATGAAGGCCTCGCCCATCTTTTCGGCGTGGCGCGGCGTAATCTCGATGAAATACCCCAGCACGTTATTGTGCTTGATCTTCAGGCTTTCGACGCCGGATTCGCTCCGGTACCGGCTTTCCAGATTGGCGATCAGCCGGCGTCCCTCGTCGCGCAGCTTGCGAAACCCGTCCAGTTCCGGTGAATAGCCCGCCGCGATAAAGCCGCCGTCGCGGGCCAGCAGCGGCAGGTTCTCGGCCAGCGCACGGCCCAGTCGGTCGCGCAGCGTATCATGCGGGCCAAGCGACCGCTGCGCCGCGGTCACGCCATCCGGCGGCATTAGGTCCGGATCGGCCAGCAGCCCCTGGATATCTGCCGCAACGCCCAGCCCGTCACGGATCGCGGCGAGATCACGGGGCCCGCCCCGCTTGACCGTCAACCGCGACAGCGCGCGCATCATGTCCGGACAATGGCGCAGGTGACCGATCAGGTCGGACCGGACCGCCGGCGCATCGATGAAAAACTCGATCATGTCCAGCCGCGCCGCAATCACGTTCGCATCCGTAACCGGCGCCGACAGCCGCGCCGCCAGCAATCGCGCGCCGGGGCCGGTAACCGTGCGGTCAATCACGGACAGCAGGCTGCCCTGGCGGCCGCCGCCCAGGCTCCGGGTCAGTTCCAGGCTGGCCCGCGTCGCGGCATCGATTTCCAGCACCGCGCCGACCGCAAGGCGCCGGGGCGGCGACAGGCGCGGCATGCTGCCATACTGGGTCAGCGCGACATAATCGACGAGCGCACCCGCCGCCGCGAGTTCCATGCGTTCGAAGTTGCCGAATCCGTCCAATACCGCAACGTCGTACAATGCCTCCAGCCGCCGCCGGCCGTTTTCGGAATCGAACCGGCTGCCGGGCAGGGGTGAGAGGATATTTTTCCATTGCGCAAAGACATCGAACAATGCCGGATTTTCCAGCATCCGTTCCGGCACGATCAGTTCGCCCGGCGATACCCGCGCCAGCGCCGCCGCCACACCCGCGGTATCGACCTGCTGGACCGTGAATTCGCCGGTCGACATGTCCAGCCAGGCGAAGCCCATCCCGCCGGCGGCTTCCGCGAGCGCCGCCAGGTGGTTATGGGCGCGGGCGTCGAGCAGGACCTCTTCCGTCAGGGTGCCGGGCGTCACCAGGCGGACGATTTCACGCTTCACGACCGATTTCGGGCCGCGCTTCTTCGCTTCGGCAGGGTCTTCGACCTGTTCGCAGACCGCAACCTTGAAGCCTTCGCGGATCAACCGGGACAGGTAGGTATCGGCGGCATGCACCGGCACGCCGCACATCGGTATGTCGTTGCCGTTATGGGCGCCGCGCTTGGTCAGCGCGATATCCAGCGCCGCCGACGCCTGGACCGCGTCATCGAAGAACAGTTCATAGAAGTCGCCCATGCGGTAAAACAGCAGGCAGTCGGGCTGCTGTTTTTTGATCGCGAGATATTGCGCCATCATCGGCGTCGCGGCGGGTTTCTGGACAGGGCCATTCATGATGCCCGTTCATAGCACGTCATGGCGGCGCTCCCAATCTCTCCAATCCGCCAGCCAGGCCGGCCCACTGCCCTGGCAACAGCACTTAATTCCTTGCCATGATCGCGAATATGGAGTTTAGCTTCTGCAAAGTTCGCAATTCTAGCTACTGCATTCATATTGCAGTGCAATAATCGATATGAGGGGGAGGGAGGCGAAGCCTCCGTCAATTGCAAATGGCTAACGGAAGATCACTGGAAGAAGAAGCGCTCGAGTTCCATTCAAAGGGACGTCCGGGCAAACTCGCGGTCATGGCGACCAAACCGCTGACGACGCAGCATGAACTGTCGCTCGCCTATTCGCCCGGTGTGGCATTCCCCTGCCTGCACATCGAAAAGAACCCGGATCTTGCCTACGACTACACCAACAAGGGCAATGTCGTCGCCGTCATCACCAACGGCACCGCGGTTCTCGGGCTTGGCAATATCGGCGCACTCGCGGCGAAGCCGGTCATGGAAGGCAAGGGCGTCCTGTTCAAGCGCTTTGCGGATATCGACGGCATGGATATCGAAGTCGATACGGAAAATGTCGACGAGTTCGTGAACTGCGTCCGCTACCTCGGCAAGACATTCGGCGGCATCAACCTTGAAGATATCAAGGCGCCGGAATGTTTCATCATCGAACAGCGCCTGCGCGAACTGATGGATATTCCGGTTTTTCATGACGACCAGCACGGCACCGCGATCATCACCGCCGCCGGCGTGATCAACGGGTTGCACCTGACCGGCCGCACGCTGGCCGATACGAAGATCGTTGTGAACGGCGCGGGCGCGGCTTCCATTGCCTGTATCGAACTGTTGAAGTCGATGGGCCTGCCGCACAACAACGCGATCCTCTGCGACAGCAAGGGGGTCATCTACCAGGGCCGGGAAGACGGCATGAACCAGTGGAAATCGGCGCATGCGGCGGATACCGACGCCCGCACCCTGGCCGATGCGCTGGATGGCGCAGATGTCATGCTGGGCCTGTCGGTGAAGGGCGCCGTCACCCGTGACATGGTCAAGTCGATGGCCGCGAAACCGCTGATCTTCGCCATGGCGAACCCCGACCCGGAAATCACCCCGGAAGATGTCGCGGCCGTCCGTGACGACGCCATCATGGCGACCGGCCGGTCCGACTATCCGAACCAGATCAACAACGTGCTCGGCTTCCCCTTCATCTTCCGGGGCGCGCTGGACGTGCGCGCGTCGACCATCAACGACGACATGAAAATCGCCGCCGCCCACGCGCTCGCCGCGCTCGCGCGCGAGGACGTGCCCGACG
>JAQCHR010000114.1 GCA_027619655.1 Pseudomonadota bacterium | reverse complement strand
GTGCCGCCGCGCGACGCGAATGCATTGGCGGCGGCGATCCGGGAGATGGGGGCCGCGGAAAATCGCGCCGAACGCGGCCAGGCTGCGCGGCAGCGGATCGTTGAAAATTTTTCGCTCGAACGGACCGTCGCGCGGTTCCGCCAACTCTATGAGAACGGCCTGCAGGAGGAAACTCAGGAGTCGTGAAGCCTCGGAATTCCCTTGATGCGCCGGTCAGAACTTGCCATAGCGGTTGCGTCGCGATACCCGTCGCCGCAGGTCCGATGGTTGGGGGAAATTAATTGAGCTACAACGGAACAAAGGTGCTGGTCACTGGCGCGGACGGCTTTATCGGCTCGCATCTTGTCGAGGGGCTGGTTGCCGCCGGCGCCACGGTTACCGCACTGGCCCAGTACAACGCTTTCGGCACGAATGGCTGGCTCGACGAATTGTCGGACAGCATGCTGCCGTCCGTCGCGGTGCGACGCGGCGATATCCGCGATACGGCGTTTGTCCAGCGGCTGGTCGCCGGGCAGGAAATCGTTTTCCATCTGGCGGCGCTGATCGCAATTCCCCATTCCTATGATGCGCCGCAATCCTATGTGGATGTGAATGTCACTGGCACCCTGAACGTGCTGGAAGCCTCGCGCCATCACGGCGTCCGGCGTGTGATTCATACCTCGACGAGCGAGGTATATGGCACGGCGTTGACCCGGCCGATCGGGGAAGACCACCCGCTGCAGGGCCAGTCGCCCTACTCCGCCAGCAAGATTGCCGCCGACATGATGGCGGAAGCCTATATGCGGTCTTTTTCGCTGCCGGTTTTCATTCTTCGTCCGTTCAATACCTTCGGCCCGCGGCAGAGCGAACGCGCGGTGCTATCGACGATGATCCGGCAGGCGCTTGACCCCAATTGCCCGGAAATCCGGCTGGGCGATCTCAATCCGACCCGGGACTTCAACTACGTGACGAATACGGTCGATGCCTTCATGGCCATGGGTGAAGCCGCGGGCGTGACGCCGGGGCGGCCCTACAATGCCGGCACGGGTGTCGAAGTATCCGTGGGAAATATGGTGGAGCGGGTGCTGGCGGTTACCGGTGCGAACAAGCCCGTTGTCGAGGATGCGGCGCGTTTTCGTCCCGAGGCTTCGGAAGTCAGGGCGTTGGTGGCCGATTCCAGGCTGTTGCGGGATGCGAGCGGCTGGACGCCGGCGATAGACCTGGATAATGGCGTGGCGCGGACCGTGGACTGGTGGCGGGCCCGTATCGCCGCCGGCGCCGTCCGGGCGTCGGCGGACTACCTGACGTAAAGGGAGCCCGGCGCAGGCTTTATTCGATTATCCCACTGCTTTTCATGTCGTCGATCAGGTTGGGCCATGACTGGATCAGCGATTTCAGCGCCGTGATGAATGCGTCTTCCGTTACCGGCTCTTTCCTCGTAATCAGCAGATGCCATGCCACGACGATCTTGTTACCTGTCAGGTAGAACCGGACGGGCGTGTTGCGGCTGTTGAACCGGTTGACCCATTCGAGCTGTTCCAGATGCTTGTCCAGCGTCAATTTCACATCGGCATAGCTGGCGATGCCAATCAGTTGCGAGGTAACGGCGCCCTGCGCGTCGCGGCCGATGATGGGCGCGTCAATAACGACCTGGATTGGCGGCACCGCCTTGGGCCCGGAACTGTTTACCGTAAAGCGCAACACCAGATCTTCGGAATTTGCGCCGGGAATGCTCAATGTGCCCGAAACGTTCATCTTGTCCTTCAGGATCGTGGCAATCCGAAGTTCCGTTTCCTTCAGTGAGTCCGTCAGCAAAATATCACTGGGGTCGGCGGCAAAGCCGGCCTTCGTGAACAGGGCCAGGCTCAGACACAGCGCGATGACGACCTTGAGAAAACGGAGGTTCATGGGGAGGCTCCTGATTGTATGCCGGAGGCCGATACCGGCCTGGTGCGGCATGGGGTGCATCCCGCACGGTTCGAACAGCTCGGCGATTTGCAAATTATAACGATTATATGCGCCTTTGTTCCACCTCGTTTTCCGCAGGTGAGCAAAGAAAATCCGACTGGCGCAGCCCTGAACCCTGATCTGATCTAGCCGGCGATTTCGGCGCCGCTCTCCGTCGCCTCCCGGAAATTCAACTGGCCGTCGAAGGTCACGACCTTCACCCGGGACGGATTGGCGGCACTGGTCCGGACGATGGCATCCTGCAAACCGTCGCCGGTATCCGGGCTGTCATTGTAGGCCAGGGTTCCGAACTGGGTATAAGTTTCCGGAGGATACTGGTGGCGTCGCGTGCCGTGCTTCGCGTCGTGTCCTGTATAGGCGGCGGCATCGGCCGAGAGGTCGAGAATGACATCGATGGTCGAAAACCGGAACGGCGTGCGACGGGGCAGGGTGCTGGCGCCCGGTTCACTTCGGCGCCATGCACGATTCTCGGCATTGAGGGGCAAAACGCCGTCGATCCGCATCTCCTGTTCTCCTGCATGTCTATTCATCGGCTAAAGTGAATGCAGCAATATTTATGCCAGTTGCGGAGTTTTATATTTTCCGGAAAACTCAATTCCTTAACGGGAGTTCAAAACAAGTAGGGAATTTGTTTTGGGTCATATTTGCCGGTTCTTCGAATGGGGAAGACTAATCTGCCGCCCGGCTTGCGTCAGGGGGGCACCCTGCTCCCGTCTGTTTCGTGTATCCTGGTATTGCATGGCCGATGCCGGCTATTCGATACTCATGCTGCACCAATGGGAAAGGCCAGAATGATGAGCAGAAACGACGCGGTCGCCCGCATTGAGTCCTATTTCGACGATGGTCGGTTTCTGGCGGACCTTTCCCGCCGCGTCGCTATCCCAACCGAAAGCCAGAACCCGGCGCGGATGGATATCCTGTACGGGTATCTGAAGGACGAGATGCGGCCGACCTTCGAGGCAATGGGTTACGCCTGCAGGATATTCGACAACCCCGTATCGGGCGGCGGGCCATTCCTGTTGGCGGAGCGTCTGGAAGACCCGGCCCTGCCGACGGTCTTGACCTATGGCCACGGGGATGTGGTTCTGGGCTATGACGATCAGTGGCGCGAGGGGCTGTCGCCCTGGTCGGTGACACGGGATGGCGACCGCTTTTACGGCCGGGGCACCGCCGACAACAAGGGCCAGCACACCATCAATATTGCGGCGCTGCAGACCGTTATCGAGGCGCGCGGCAGGCTAGGCTTCAACTCCAAGCTGCTGATCGAAACCGGTGAGGAAACCGGCTCGCCCGGGCTGCACCGGCTTTGCGAGGATAACAGGGAAGCATTCTCGGCCGACGTGCTGGTCTGTTCCGACGGGCCGCGGCTCAGCCCCACGCGGCCGACGATCTTTCTCGGCGCGCGTGGCGCGTTCAATTTCGATCTCGATGTTGATCTGCGCGAAGGGGGCCACCATTCGGGGAACTGGGGTGGGTTGCTGTCCAATCCCGGCATCATCCTGGCGCATGCGATTTCCTGCATCGCCAGCCCGAAGGGGAAGGTCCTCGTGCCGCAATGGCTGCCGGACGGCATTCCCGATTCCGTGCGCAATGCCGTCCATAACCTTGTCATCGACGGCGGCGAGGGCGCGCCGGAAATCGATCCCGACTGGGGCGAGCCCGGGATGACGGCGGGCGAAAAGGTGTTCGCGTGGAATTCCTTCGAGGTGCTGGCCTTCCGCACCGGCAATCCCGACAACCCGGTCAATGCCATTCCGCCGCGGGCGACGGCGCATTGCCAGATCCGCTTCACCGTCGGCGTCGATCCGGAAACCTTCATGCCGGTCCTGCGCAAGCATCTCGATGCGCATGGCTTTCCGATGGTGACTGCGACGCGCAGCAAGAAACCCTACATGCCGGCAACACGGCTCGATCCGGAAAATGCCTGGGTCGAATGGGCCGCGGCATCGATCAAGCGGACCACGGGGAAGGACCCGGCAATCCTGCCAAGCCTCGGCGGTTCGCTGCCGAACGACGTGTTCGCGAATGTCCTCGGCATGCCGACCGTCTGGGTGCCGCATTCCTACGCATCCTGTTCGCAGCATGCGCCGAACGAACACATGCTGGCTTCGGTCGCGCGAGAGGGGCTGCAACTGATGACCGGGCTGTTCTGGGACCTGGGCGAAACGCCGCCGGCCTGGCGGCGAGCCGCATGACCGAACCCTGCGATCTGTCCGCGGTCGACGCGCGCCGCCTGATCGGCCGCAAGCGGCTGTCGGCGATTGAGCTGGTCGAATCCTGCATCGCACGGATCGAGCGGGTCAATCCGGCGGTGAATGCGGTCGTCGCGCGCGATTACGAGCGCGCGCGGGATGCGGCCCGCGCGGCAACGGATGCGGTCATGCGCGGTGATGACCTGCCGGCGCTGCACGGCCTACCCATCGGCATCAAGGATATGAACCATACGGCGGGGCTGACCACGACCTATGGGTCGCCCATCTATCGCGATTTTGTGCCGGAGACGGACGAACGGTTCGTGGCGGCGCTGCGGCTGGCCGGCGGCATCATCCTTGCCAAGACCAACACGCCGGAATTCGCCGCTGGCGGCAACACGTCCAACAAGGTCTATGGCGCGACGCGCAATCCGTTCGATCTGGCGCGGACCAGCGGCGGGTCGTCCGGCGGTTCTGCGGCAGCGCTGGCGACAGGCATGATGCCGCTGTGTTCCGGCAGCGATACCGGCGGCAGCCTGCGCCGGCCGGCGACCTATTGCGGCGTCGCCGCGCTGCGGCCGTCCATCGGCCTGATTGCATCCGACCGGCGAACGGTCCCCCTGACGACGTTCAGTACCCTGGGGCCGATGGCGCGGACGGTTGCCGATCTGGGGCTGATGCTGTCCGCCATGGCCGGCGAAGACACCATCGACCCGATGTCCTTTCCCCACGACCCGGCGCAGTTTCGCGATATCGCGCCCGCCGACCTGTCCCGGGTTCGGGTGGCGGTTTCGGAAGACCTCGGCTTCGCGCCGGTGCAGAAGGCGATACGAAAGACGTTTCGCGAGACACTGGCGCAATACGGGTCGACATTTGCCCGCTGCGACGACCATGACCCGCCGATGGAGAACGCGGCTGATATTTTCTGGATCCTGCGAGGTCTTCAATTCGTTGCGACGCAGAAGGGCCATTACGATTCGCATCGCGGCGACCTGGGCGCGAATGTGCTGTTCAACACCGAAGCCGGGCTGGCCATGAACATGGAGCAGGCCGGCTGGGCGCACAAGGAACACGGCGCCCTTTATCGGCGGTTCCAGGCGTATTTCGAACAGTATGACATTCTCATCTGTCCGGGCGTGCCGGTTCCCGCTTTCCCGCTCGACCAGCCGGCGCCGAGTGAAATTGACGGTGTGAAAATGGCGCATTACATCAGTGCATCCGCCATCACTGCGGGCCTGACCCTGACCGGGCATCCTGTGGTTGCGCTGCCCTGCGGCCTTGATCACACCGGTGCGCCATTCGGCATTCAGGTGGTGGGCCGCAAGCACCGGGACAGGTTTACCCTGTCCGTCGCGATGGCGCTGGAGCAGATATTTTCGGCGAGCCCGGCACTGGCCCGGCCGGTTCCGGATCTGGAATCTCTGGCGCGCTAGCGTATCCCTGTATGGTTGTGTTCGAGGTTGCATTCCCGCGCTTGACGCGGTTGCGCCGGTCTCGTATGTGCTTGCCGGTCGGATGACCCGGAATTTGGAGCCGCCTTCCATGGCAAAGCGCGTTCTGAGCGCAATGATAAAGCACGAGACGAATAACTTCAGCCGCTTGGCGAGACGGGTCTCGGCGAATTTCGCTTGCATACCCTGCGCAGCGGCAAGGCGATTGAACCCGTATTTCGCGGCACGAACAGCGAACTTGCGGCATATTTCGATGCCAGCGAAAAATACGGCTGGGACATGAATTGCGCGATTGCGGCAAACGCGACCTCGTCGGGCAGGATCACGCAGGAGGCATGGGATTTTCTCAGCAGTGCGTTACTGACTGCCCTGGATCGTGACGGACCGTTCGATGGTGTGCTCCTGGCGCTGCATGGCGCGATGGTGACGGAATCTTTCGACGATGGTGAAGGGGCACTTCTGGCAGCGGTCCGCGAAAAGGTCGGCCCGGATGTCCCTGTCTGCGTATCGCTTGACCTGCATGCCAACGTGACCGACCAGATGGCGGAAAGCGGCAGCGGGCTGTTCAGTTTCCGCACCTATCCCCATATCGACATATACGAAACAGCGGCGCGCGCCGCCGTCGTGTTGCGGGATGCGATGGACGGGAAAATCCGCCCGCGCTGCGTTGTCGCCCGCCGCGCAATGGTCGATGGCGTCAATCGCGGCCGCAGCCAGGACGGGCCGATGGTTGAACTGGTTCGCCGCAGCCTTGCCTTCGGGAAAGAAGCCGGGATCCTGGATGTCAGCGTCAATGCCGGTTTTCCCTGGGCCGATATTGAAATGGCCGGCCCCACGGTGACGGTCACGCATGATGACGCGGCGGACCGCGCCCGGGCCATCGCAGCGGAGATGATGGATCTGGCCTGGGACGAACGGGCCAATGTGACTGTCCCCCTGCTGGATATCGAACAGGCGATGGCGCGCGTTGCGGCGCTGGGCGCCGGCGACAGGCCGATAATCCTGGCCGATTTCAGCGATAACCCCGGTGGCGGCGCCTATGGCGACAGCCCCAATCTTCTGGGCGCCATGATCGCGGCCGGTGTGAAGAACGCCGCGTTCGGGTGCATCGCGGACCCGGAAGCCGTGACCATGTGCCAGCGCGCGGGCGTTCGCGGCACCGTGACGCTGCCGATTGGCGGCAAGGTCGATCCCGCACTGACGCCGCCGCTGGTGGTCACGGGCGAGGTCGTGGGGATCTCCGAAGGCAGTTTTACCCTGCAGGGCCCCCTGTCATCGGGATTGCGCGGCTCGATGGGGTCCACGGCAATTCTGAGGATCGGCAGTATCGACGTGATACTTTGCAGTTTCCGTCTGCAGACCATGGACCCTGCCGTATTCCGTTCCCAGGGAATCGATCCTGAAGACAAGGCTGTCGTAGCGCTGAAATCGGCGCATCATTTTCGCGCCGCCTTCGAACCCATGGCCCGGGAGATCCTGATTGTGGATGCGCATGGGCTGGCGTCACCCGATCTGGGCAAGTTCGAATACAAAAAGGTACGGAGGCCCGTCTGGCCCCTGGACCTGTGATACCCGATAAAAATGATGGCTCTGTGATCCGGGTCACTGTCTGGCGGTCGTCCGGCAGGCATATAGGGGACACCTACCCTGATGGGATATCCCATCAACCTCTCACGCAGCCTAGTGAGTTACGACTGGCCCGGACATGTCCGGGCCATTTTTTTGTCCGGCTTACCGGAACCTGGCGTTGATGCGGTGCAGAACATGCGCGGCGCGGCCGCGGGCCGTATCGAAGGTTTCGCCCAGCCTGGGATAGCGGCGACGCATCCTTTCGATAAACCGCCGCGCCATCGGCGATTCCAGCGATAGAAGATAGGCGCCGATGGCCAGAAACAGGATTCCCTGCAGGATCGGCAGGAACAGCCCGAGAATCCCCAGGACAATAAAGAACCAGCCCGACGCCAGGATCAGGAACCGGCGAAAGGGCGACCGTTTCGGCGGAGGCGGTATGGCGGGGAGATTCATTCCGGTGGGACAGCCCGGCCCTACATGTGGATCGGTCGATTATCCACGGCGAGCGCGGCCTCCTTGACGGCTTCGTTGAGGGTCGGATGGGCATGGCAGATTCGGGC
Organism: Pseudomonadota bacterium; assembly: GCA_027619655.1. Classification (GTDB taxonomy): domain Bacteria; phylum Pseudomonadota; class Alphaproteobacteria; order UBA8366; genus MarineAlpha4-Bin1. The sequence continues at coordinate 1,188 of JAQCHR010000114.1, read as the reverse complement.
GATATCTTCCGCCGATCCGCCGAATTCCATCACCGCGACGATTTCATGGATCATATTGCCGGCATCCGCGCCGATGATATGCGCGCCCAGCACGGCATCGGTTTTCGCGTCCGCGAGGATCTTTACGAAGCCGTCCGTCAGGTCGTTCGCGCGGGCGCGGCTGTTGGCCGTGAAGGGGAACTTGCCGATGCGGTATTCGATGCCGGCGTCCTTCAGCATTTCCTCGGTCTTGCCGACGGTGGCGACTTCCGGCCATGTGTAGACGACGCTTGGAATGGCGTCATAGTTGATATGGCCGGACTGGCCCGCGATTATTTCCGCACAGACCACGCCTTCGTCTTCCGCCTTGTGGGCCAGCATCGGGCCGGGAACGCAGTCACCGATGGCGTAGATGCCCGCCGCCGTTGTCCGGAAGTGATCGTCGATCGTGATGAACCCGCGCTTGTCGGTCTCAACGCCCGCCGCCTTCAGGCCGAGGCCTTCGGTATAGGGGCGGCGGCCGATGGACAGCAGCACGGTATCGCATTTGATCGTTTCGGTTTCGCCGCCCTTGGCGGGCTCCACCGTCAGGGTGACGCCGGCACGGTTCGTCGTCGCGCCCGTGACCTTGGTGCCGAGTTTGAACGCCATGCCCTGCTTCTGGAGGATGCGCTGGAAGTGCTTGGCGATCTCGGCATCCATGCCCGGCGTGATCCGGTCCAGGAATTCGATGCAGGTGACCTTGGCTCCCAGCCGGCCCCAGACAGACGCCATTTCCAGCCCGATAACGCCCGCGCCGATGACCACAAGGTGGCCGGGTACCTTGCCCAGTTCTAGGGCGCCGGTGGATGTGACGATCTTTTTCTCGTCGACCTCGACACCCGGCAGCGGCGTGCTTTCCGATCCCGTCGCGATAAGGATATCCTCGATCGTTATGGTCCGCGCCTTGCCCTTTTCCGGGGTTACCTTCACCGCGCCGGGACCTTCGATGCTGCCGGCGCCGATGATGTGGTCGATCTTGTTCTTCTTGAACAGGAAGGCGATGCCGCCGGTCAGGTCGGCGACGACCTTGTCCTTGCGCGCCATCATCTTCTTCAGGTCCAGCTTGACGCCGCTGACGTCGATCCCGTGACCGGCAAGCTCGTGCTGCGCCTCTTGGAATTTTTCCGACGAATTCAGCAATGCCTTGGACGGGATGCAGCCGACATT
>JAQCHR010000113.1 GCA_027619655.1 Pseudomonadota bacterium | reverse complement strand
TCTGCGTCGCCGTCGTGGATCCGGGCGTTGGCGGCGAGCGGTTGCCGGTCATCGTGGAAGCCGATGGCCGCTGGTTTACGGGGCCTGGCGAGGGGTTGTTCGAAATCCTGCAGCGCCAGGCGCGCGCCGCCCGGCAGTGGCGAATCGACTGGCGGCCGGCCCGATTGTCGCCATCCTTTCACGGGCGTGACCTGTTCGCGCCGGTTGCCGCCCGGTTGTCGCAGGGCGACGTTCCCGCGGTGACGGAACTGGCGGATGGCTGGCGCAGCGATGCGGCGCGGCCAGGCGCGGACTGGCCGGACGATCTGGCTGCGGTCATTCATATTGACCGCTTTGGCAACGCCATTACCGGGTTGCGCGCCGCAACCTGCGACGCAAAAGCTGTGCTGCATGTTGGCGATGCGGCGGTTCGCCACGCGCGGGTGTTTTCCGACGTCCAGCGGGGACAGGTTTTCTGGTATGAAAATTCATGCGGGATGGTGGAAATTGCGGTAAACTGCGGTGCTGCCGTCGACGTCCTGAGTTTACGCACGGGTTCGGCAGTCCGGGTTGAAACGCCCGCGCCCTGACCGTTAACCGGGAGTCGTGACGGTATGTCCAGCCAGAAAAGCGGCCTGCAGGTCCTTGACCGAAAGACCTATGCACCCGGAACCCCGATCTTTCGCCAGGGCGACCCGGGAAACGCAGCCTATGTGGTGCAAAGCGGCGAAATCGAAATCTGGATCTCCGAAAACGGCGAAAAAAGGGTCCTCGGGGTTGTTGCCGCGGGCGGGATATTCGGCGAGATGGCGTTGATCGACAACGCCGCGCGCATGGCGTCGGCGACGGCAATCAAGCCGAGCGTCTGCATCACGATTCCCGACAGGCTGTTCCTGGAAAAAATGAGCGAGGCGGATACGTTCATCGTCGCGCTGCTGCGTATATTCTGCAGCAATATCAGGTCGATGCAGGTTTCCCAGGAAAACAGATCACGCCAGGAATAATTGCAGATTTCCGAATCAACGCGGGAAATACCGGAATAAATCGATTGCAGGTTATGTAATTGACGAAAAAATTATATAAAAATAGAAATATTTCAATATTCAGAAGTTAAAATCGGAAAATAATAAAATATACCGGGTTATTCCGCATAAAAATGAGAAAAACGGAAAAATGTGACCAGTGTCACTGCTCGTTTTTCGGAAATGTCAGAATATCATCGCAACTGGTAGACAGATTGAGGTGATCGAAATGATGTTTCATTGTGCCGCCATTCGCGAAGCGTATAAGGCCGTTCTGGCAGACTGGGCGCTCGACGATCTGGACGTGAAGGAACATGAAAATCAGCTGATCCAGCAGACCGCCGTGCTGGCTTCGGTCCAGTTGAATGCCGCTGTTTCGGAAGAAAATATCCGCAACGTCGTCGGTCTGACCCACTGATCAGGCGTGATGCGCGGCCCCGGCCTTGCGGGGGCTGAGCATCGACTGGCGTTCGACCGAATTGATTTCATCCGAAACCGTGGTGCGGTAAAGCACCCGCCGCTCGGTCATTTCCGCATAGGGCGTTGCCCGGTGCATGGTGCAGCGGTTATCCCAGACAATCAGATCCCCGGCCCGCCAGCGATGGGAATAGACAAATTCCGGCTGGGTCGCGAATTCCATCAGTTCCGCAATCAATTGGCGGCCTTTTTCGACCGGCCAGCCGATGACATGTGACGCATGCGCTGCGATGTACAGCGCCTTGCGGCCGCTTTCCGGCAATTCACGCACCAGAACCTGCTGCACCGGCGGCAATTCCCGCCGCGCGCCGTCGGAATAATCGGTGAAGCCGATCTTCGCGCGGGAGTGAAAGATGCTGTGTTCGACAATCAGGCGGTCGATTTCCTGCTTGCGGGCCTCGGGCAGCGCGTCATAGGCCGCGCGCATGTCGGCGAACTCCGTATTGCCGCCCGTTCCCGGAATTTCCCGGGCCGACAGCAGCGAACAGAGCGCCGGGACATGCTTGAACGAATTATCCGTATGCCAAAGCTGGTTGGCCCGTGCATGCATGCGCCGGTCGTCATCCGGGGGCAGGATTCTGCCTTCATGGTCGATATTGGTGATCGGTGACATTTCCTTGCGCCGGTCCTGCACCTCCTGCGGGCGGTGGTAGCGTGTTGTCGTGAAAACGGGCCCGAACAGCGCGCTGAATTCGACCTGCTGCGTGTCGCTGACCGGCTGGCCGTGGAACACCAGGATGGCGTGCCGGTCGAACGCGGCACGGATTTCCGCGAAGGTTTCCGGCGCAACGGGCCGGGTCAGGTCAACCCCGCCGATTTCGGCCATGAAGTGTTTGTGCAGTGGCGTCACGGTTACGGGCATGCCGGCTCCTCGGAAACAGGTTGGCTGGCCCTGAACATGCCCACAGCCGATGCGATGCGCAAGGCTCCCTGTTTCGCCGATACGGGGAAGGGGCTTATGCTGCCGGGGGAAATGGCGGCGAGATCGTATCGGGAGGAAACCATGGCCAAGGCAAAGGGGTTGATGATCGCGGCGATGGAGCCGCAGGCAACCGAAGAGGAAGAGTTCAACGACTGGTACGACCTGGAGCACTTCCCCGAACGGCGGAGCGCGCCCGGTTTCCTGATGGCGCAGCGCTGGATCTGCATACAGGGCTGGCCGCGCTACCTGGCGTTCTACGACCTGGACAGCGTCGATGCGGTGTATAGCGAGGCCTACAACGCCTTCATCGGCGAGAACCTGTCGGTCTGGTCGCGCCGGGTCCTGTCGCGGGTGCTGGGCAATTACCGGATGGAAGGCACGCTGATCTATCCCGACGACGCGATGTCGGTGCCGAAAGACGAGGCCGGCTACATGGTGCTCATCCGCTTCGTCGGCGCCGGTCCGAACGGCGCCGCCGATATCATCGACGGGTTGCGCCGGCAGTTCGAATCCCGGCCGGAGGTCCGCCAGCTGCGCGTCTTTCGCGATGACGAAAACGCCGGCCGCGAATTCCTCGGCGTGCTGGAACTTGCAGCCCCTCTCGCCAGCCTGACGGTCGATATGGGGCAGATGGGCCCCGATAGCGGCACCGTCCGGATGATGAATCTGTATACGCCCTATCTGCGGCGCGGCGTGTAGGGCGGCGGGCGCGGCGCGGTACAAAACTGTACGGAAATTCGCCGCGCCGGGTCATCTGCTTGTTGACAGAAACAAAGAATAGCGCAAATTGTCCGCCATGATCCGGCTCTGCCTGGCTGCGATGTGCGGTCCGGAACCCGGGAGCTCTAACAGCGGATTACGCCCATGCGCACGCTCGTTACCGCCCTTGTGATCGCCGCCGCCGCGCTAACCGCCGGCACTGTCCACGCCGCCGAGGAAAAGCTCCTCAATATCTATAACTGGTCAGACTACATCGCGGAGGACACCCTGTCCCGGTTCACGGCCGAGACCGGGATCAAGGTCAATTACGACGTTTACGACTCAAACGAGATTCTTGAAGCCAAGCTCATGGCGGGCTCGTCGGGTTATGATGTCGTGTTCCCTTCCGTCTCGCCTTTCGTCGCGCGCCAGATAAAGTCGGGTATCTACCAGAAGCTCGACCGCGCCCTGCTGCCCAATATCGGCAAGCTCTCCGCATCGACGATGAAGGCGCTGACCGGTAGCGATCCCGGCAATGCCTATGTGGTGCCCTATATGATCGCCGGGACCGGCGTCGGCTTCAATACCGCCAAGGTTGCGGCGGCGGCGCCCGGCGCGCCGACCGACAGCTGGGCGATGATCTTCGATCCCGCCTGGGCGAAGAAGCTGTCGGCCTGCGGCATCACCCTGCTGGACGATTCGAACGAGGTTTTCGCGGCGGCCTATGCCTATCTCGGCATCGATACGGCGAGCGAAAAGAAGGAAGACCTGGACAAGGCCACGGCCCTGTTCATGGGAATCCGGCCGTTCATCCGGTATTTCCATTCCTCCAGCTATATCAACGATCTCGCCAATGGCGATGTCTGTGTCTCGCATGGCTATGGCGGTGACCTGATCCAGTCCCGCGATCGCGCCGCCGAAGCGAAACAGGGCATCGACGTGCAGGTGTTCCTGCCGAAGGAGGGGGCGCAGGCGGTTATCGACGTGATGGCCATTCCGGCCGATGCGCCGCATCCCGTAAACGCCCATGCCTTCATCAATTTCATGATGCGCCCGGATGTGGTGGGTCCGATCACCAACGCGGTGGGATACGCGAATGCGGTGGACGGCGCGGAAGCCTTTGTCAGCAAGGAGCGTCTGAAGGATCCCGTGGTCTATCCGACCAAGGCTACCCGCGACCGGATGTTCGTGGTGCCGCTGAAATCGCCGTCATATGACCGATTGCGGACCCGCAGCTGGACGCGGATCAAAACCGGACAATGAACGATACCACGGGGCCGGCCGGCACCATCCTCAGCCTCGAGGCCGTGACGCGCCGCTTCGGCGCGTATACCGCCGTCGACAGGGTCGATCTTGCCGTGAAGGGCGGAGAGCTGTTTGCGCTGCTCGGCCCGTCCGGATGCGGCAAGACGACATTGCTGCGGATGATCGCCGGGTTCGAAATCCCGAATGAAGGCAGTGTGCTGATCGACGGGCAGGACATGACCGACGTGCCGCCCTATGAGCGGCCGGTGAACATGGTGTTCCAGTCCTATGCCCTGTTTCCGCATATGACGGTGGCGCAGAATGTCGCCTATGGCCTGAAGCAGGAAGGCATGGCGCGGTCTGAGCGCGACGACAGGGTCGCGGAGGTGCTGCAACTGGTCGAACTGTCAGCGCTTGCCGCGCGCAAGCCGGACCAGTTGTCCGGCGGCCAGCGCCAGCGCGTGGCGCTGGCCCGGGGGCTGGCGAAGCGGCCGAAGATCCTGCTGCTGGACGAACCGCTGGGTGCGCTGGACCGGAAGCTGCGCGAACGCACCCAGTTCGAACTGGTCAACCTGCAGGAACGGATCGGTATTACCTTCATCATGGTCACCCATGACCAGGAAGAGGCGATGACCATGTCGGACCGGATCGCCATCATGGACAAGGGGCGCATCCATCAGATCGGCGCGCCACGCGATGTCTACGAAGACCCGACATCGCGCTTCATTGCCGATTTCATCGGCGCGGCAAACCTGATGGCCGGCCGGATCGAGTCGGTGACGGAAGGGGTGGCGCGGGTGCGGCTGATCGCCGCCGACACCGTCGTGAAGGTCCCGTCGGACCTGCCGCTGGCCGAAGGCGACGCGGTGACGGTCATGGTCCGGCCGGAACGGATCACCGCCTGGCGGGATGCGGATTCCGCGACGCCGGGGAATACGCTGACCGGTGTCGTCAGCGACATCGCCTATCTTGGCGACCTGTCGATCTACCATGTGCAGGTGTCGGACGGGCTGGTCGTGCAGGTCGCGATGGCCAACCGCCACCGGGCCGACCATGCGCCGCTGACCTGGGACGATGCGGTGACGCTGTCATGGTATCCCGGCGACGGGCTGGTCCTGACAGCATGAAAAAGGTGCGGCGACCCGACCGGCATCCTGGCCGGACCCTGGTAACCGCCATCCCGTTTGCGTGGCTGGCGCTGTTCTTCCTGGCGCCCTTCATCATCATCATGCTGATATCGCTGAGCACGCAGCGCTTCGGCATTCCGCCCTACGAGCCGCTGATCGCCGATGGCGAAATCCTGGCGAAGCTGGATAATTACGCGTTTCTCATCGACGATCCGCTATATCTGAACGCGCTGATCAGTTCACTGCGGATCGCGGCGCTGTCGGCGGCGATCGCCTTGCTTGTCGGATATCCCATCGCGCTCGCCATCGCGCGCAGTCCGCGCCGGCACCGGCCGCTGCTGCTGCTCGCCGTGGTCTTGCCGTTCTGGACCTCGTTCCTGATCCGCGTCTACGCCTGGATGGGCATCCTGCGCAACGAGGGGCTGGTCAACGGGGCGCTGATGGGGCTGGGGATCATCGATACGCCGCTGCCGATGATGCAGAGCGCCTTCGCGGTGCATCTCGGTATCGTCTATTCCTACCTGCCGTTCATGGTGCTGCCGCTTTACGCATCGCTGGAACGGCAGGATGAAAGCCTGCTCGAAGCCGCCGCCGATCTTGGCGCGACGCCGTGGCGGGCGTTCTGGACGGTGACCTTTCCGCTGTCGCTTCCGGGCGTTCTGGCCGGGTTCCTGCTGGTCTTCATTCCCGCCGTTGGTGAATTCGTGATCCCGGAACTGCTCGGCGATTCCGGCACGCTGATGATCGGCAAGGTGCTGTGGACAGAATTCTTCAACAATCGCGACTGGCCGCTGGCCGCGGCGCTGGCGGTGATGGTGCTGTCGCTGATCGTGGCGCCGCTCGCCTGGCTGGAACATATCCGGCTGAAACGGGAAGAGGCGCGGACATGAGGCGTCTTTCGCCCTGGCTGGTTGCGGCACTCGCCTCAGGCTACCTTTTCCTGTACGGGCCGATCCTGTCGCTCGTGATCTATTCCTTCAACGATTCTCGGCTGGTGACCGTATGGGGCGGGTTCTCGACCCGCTGGTACGGGGCGCTGCTGGAAAACGACAAGCTGCTGGGGGCGGCGTTCCTCAGCCTCAAGATTGCCGCTGTCTCCGCCTCCGGCGCGGTGGTGCTGGGCACGCTCTGCGCCATCGCGCTGGTCCGCTTCGGCCGGTTTCGCGGCCGGCTGCTGTTTTCCGCGATGACGTCGGCGCCGCTGGTCATGCCGGAAGTCATCACCGGCCTGTCGCTGCTGCTGCTCTTCGTGACGATGCAGCAACTGACCGGCTGGCCCGAAGGGCGCAGCATGCTGACAATCATCATCGCCCATGTCACCTTCGCCACGGCCTACGTCTCGGTCGTCGTGAAGGCGCGCCTGTCGCAGGCGGATTCCAGCCTGGAAGAAGCGGCGCTGGACCTCGGCGCGCGGCCGTTGAAGGTCTTCATGACGATCACCCTGCCACTGATCGCGCCCTCGCTGATCGCCGGGTGGCTGCTCGCCTTCACCCTGTCGCTGGACGACCTAGTGATTGCCAGTTTCGTGTCCGGACCCGGCTCCAGCACGCTGCCGATGGTCGTCTTCTCCAGCGTTCGATTGGGGCTCAGTCCGGAAATCAATGCGCTGGCAACGATCCTGCTGGGGAGTGTCATCATCGGCGCTTTCGCGGCCTGGCGGCTGTTTTCCCCATCGAAATCCGGGCACTGAAGTGGGATGCACGCTTGTCGCGGCGGAAGGCGGCGTTTACGGTCCCGGCTCCCGTGGCAGGTTTTCGGTGAAGGCGCGATATGACGAGTGATACACAGCCGGGGTGGGAACCGCCCTGGACGCTGGAGGAGCGGCTGAAATTCGCCCTCGTGCCGGCGAGCCTGTACATGCGCTACCGGACAAACAAGGAGCTGCGCCGCGGCGAGGGGGAGGTGGCGCTGCTGCCCTTCCTTGCCGACCCGGCGCGGGTCAGCCTTGATATCGGTGCGAACAAGGGGGTCTACACCTGGTTCCTGCGGCGCTGTTCGCGCGAAGTGCATGCCTTCGAACCGAACCCGAAGATGTTCCGCTTCCTGCAACGGCTGGCGGGGGACAATGTCCATGTGTCGCGCGTTGCCCTGTCGAATGAAAGCGGCGCGGCGGAGCTGCGGGTGCCGCGGCACCGGCGCGGCGGGTTTTCCAACCAGGGCGCGAGCCTCAGCGCGGTCAAGGTTGCCGACGGCTATGAAGGGGTCGCCATCGATGCGCGGCGGCTGGATGATCTCGGTATCGCGGATATCGGTTTCATCAAGATCGATGTGGAAGGGTTCGAGCAGGCGGTGCTGGACGGCGCGCGCGAAACCATTGCCCGCGACCGCCCGAGCCTGCTGATCGAGATGGAGGAAGCCCATACGGGCCAGCCGATCGAGGACGCCATCGCCCGGGTCGAGGCAATGGGGTACCGCGGATTGTTCCTGCGCCGCAGTGTGCTGCGCCCGATCGACGCCTTTGACGGCGACCGCAATCACCGCCACGCTGCAACCCGGCAGGATTATGTGTTCAATTTCATATTCCTGCCGCGCGAGGACAGCCGTTAAGACATACCGGCCGGATCAGTGGCTGATATATTCCCGCAGATGCGAGGCTTCGGCTTCCAGTTCCTGCAACCGGTGTTTCACCGCGTCGCCGATGCTGACAATGCCGGCCATGATGCCATTTTCCAGAACGGGCACATGGCGGATCCGCCGGTCCGTCATCAGCTCCATGACCCCGGTGACCGTGTCTTCCGGTGTGCAGGTGTGGACCTCGCAGGTCATGATCGACTCGACCTGTTGGTCAAACAGGCTGGCGCCCTGGTTGGCGAGGCCGGCAATGATATCCCGCTCCGACACTACACCGTCGATGTGTTTCTCATCGCGGCTCACAACGAGAACGCCGATCCGCCTTGTTTTCAGGATATCGATGGCTTCAGAAATGGTGGCATCCGGCCGGATGGTGGCGACCATGCGGCCCTTGCTGTGCAATATCGATTTAACGTGCATGAGTGTTCCTCCATTGCCAAGCGACAAAAGACTAACGCTCCCCGCACGACGCGCTGCGCATTTTTCGTTAAGTGGCGGCCCGTTTCGTGCCTATCCCCCAAAACGATCTTATGCCGCCTGGAATAAATTGCAATAGGAACAATTTTCAAGGGTAAATATCTAAATATAATTACCCAAAGTAGATTATTGCAGCGAATCAATGCGCTGCCGGACCTGCGCACGTTCCTGCGATCCGGCCGGAAGCTGCTGCAGTGCTTTTTCCAGCAGTATTTTGGCCTGGTCCTTATTGCCGGCGGCTGCCTCAGCCTGCGCGACGAACCACAACGCTTCGATATTGTCCGGCGACAGGGCGAGGATCCGGCGCATCGTGGCGACGGAATCCGTCGTGGGGCGATCGCCATTGGCGCCGCGGATCGCGCGCCCGTAGAGGATCAGCAGGTCGATATTGTCCGGCACGGC
>JAQCHR010000112.1 GCA_027619655.1 Pseudomonadota bacterium | reverse complement strand
CGCAGCGCGATCCAACCGGCGAGCCATTCCGCATCGGCCAGGGCGGCCCCGTCGATCGGTCCGTGGTCGCGTGCCAGGCGATAGGCAAGGGTGATGTCGCCGTTATTGAGCGCCTCGCGCGCCAGGTACACCCGCTCGGCCCACCACAGGTTCGGGCGACCGACCTCCGCGCGGGGATTGCCCAGCAGTTCGATGGCGCTCTCGGTCAGGTTTTTCAGCCGCCGCCAGCGCAACCGCTCGTAGATTAGGCCGGGATCGTTTTGCAGCGCTTCGGGGACGCGGGCTATGGCGCCGTCCACCCCGCCGCTGCGCTCCATCAGACGGAGCCGGGCATCGGCCAGGTTACGGTAGCCTTCGCTGACATGGCGCATCTGGCGCCGCGCGGCGCTGATCTGCCGGTCCCAGATCAGGCGGTCCAGGCGCGCGATATGGTCGTCATGGCGAATAATGCCGGAAAATTCGGCCCGGAAGCCGTTTTCCTCCTGCGGCGTCATGTTCAGCGATTGCCAGGCGTCCCGGACAAAGGCCGCGGCTTTGTCGGACTGCCCGGCCGCGATCAGGGCGCGGGCGTAGCGGGTGGATCCGGGCGCCGTAAGGGGCGGAAACCGGGTGCACCAGTCAATAATTGCATCCGGGGAATCCGTGTCCGTCATCGCCTCTTCGGCCCGGCGGCGCAAGCGGGGGATATCGGGCCAGTCGGGGTTGGATGCAATGAACGCGGCGATTTCCGCGAAACTGGCGCCCGAATTCGCTTCCTTGTAATGCAGCCAGGTCAGCGCCTTGGCGGGCAGCTTTTCCCGGGCATTACCGGCATGCAGGAAGGCGGAAACCCAGTTTCCCCCGGCGGCGTCCCGGAAGGCGGCGCGGTAGGCGGTCTGGTCCGCTTCGACGAGTTCCCCCGCAGTCAAAGACGTGCCTGATATGGCGAGGGTGCCCGCCAAAGCGATCATCAAACGCAGGGACTTGTGTTTCATGCAAAAAAATCGCATTTCAATGCCGGTAGTTTACACGATACACTGCACGCCAACAAACAAACCGAGTGGCCCGGGCATAATTGTAACAATCGCCTGTGCGCCAGACATTACTCTCAGGGAGGCGGCCGCTGACGTGGCCTAGGAGACAACATTATGTTTAACGGATCGTTAGTGGCGTTGATTACACCCTTCAAGAATGGTGCGGTCGACGAAAGCGCATATCAGGCATTTGTCGACTGGCAGATCGCCGAGGGAACCCATGGGCTCGTGCCGACCGGCACAACCGGCGAATCGCCGACGCTCAGCCATGATGAACACAAGCGCGTCGTCGAACTATGTATCGAGGTTGCAAAGGGCCGCGTACCCGTTATCGCCGGCACGGGCTCCAATTCGACCGCCGAAGCGATCGAACTGACCCAGCATGCCAAGGATGCGGGCGCAGATGCCGCCCTGGTGGTGACGCCCTATTACAACAAGCCGACCCAGGAAGGCCTGTATCTGCATTACAGCATGATCGCCGAAGCGGTCGACCTGCCGATCATCATCTACAATATTCCCGGGCGCTCGATCGTCGACATGTCGGTTGCGACCATGGCGCGGCTGGCGAAACTGCCGAATATCGTCGGGGTGAAGGATGCCACCAACGATCTGGCGCGGCCGCTGGCGTCGCGTCTCGCGATCGAAGGCGCGTTCTGCCAGCTTTCCGGCGAGGATGCCACGATCGGCGCCTTCCTGGGCCAGGGCGGCGACGGCTGCATCTCGGTGACGGCCAATATCGCGCCGGGCATGTGCGCCAAGCTGCATGAAGCCTGGCAGAAACGGGACCTCGACACCTTCGCCACCATGCGTGACCGGCTGATGCCGCTGCACAGCGCCATGTTCTGCGAAACCAGCCCGGGTCCGGTGAAATATGCGGCGCATCTCATGGGCAAATGCGCCCCGGATTGCCGTCCGCCGCTGGCCCCGATCGCCGAAAGCAGCAAGGAAGCGGTTCGCAGCACTCTGGTTGCGAGCGGGCTGATCAACTGACGTCATGGCGCAACAACCGTCTACGAACCGGGCGGTCGCGCAGAACCGGCGCGCGCAATACGACTACTTCATCGATGAAAAGATCGAAGCAGGCATCATGCTTGTGGGGACGGAAGTAAAGGCGCTGCGGGAAGGCAAGGCCAGCCTGTCGGAATCCTGGGCCGGCCCGCGGGACGGGGAATTGTGGCTGCACAACTGCTACATCCCGGAATACGGCAATAGCGGGCATTTCAACCATGTGCCGACCCGGCCCCGCAAGCTGCTGCTGCACCGCAAGGAAGTCGACAAGCTGATGGGCGCGGCCAAGCGCCAGGGCGTGACCATCGTGCCCATGTCGATCTATTTCAACGACCGGGGCATCGCCAAGGTGCTGCTGGGCCTTGCGCGCGGCAAGCGGCAGGTCGACAAGCGGCAGACGACGAAAGACCGCGAGTGGGACCGCCAGAAGGCGCGGGTTCTGCGCGACCGCGGCTAAACTGCGCCAGGTTGCCGTTTACGCGTGAACCGTCCTGGCGATCGCGGCAAAAACATCGTGAAACATGGCTTCGGTGAGCCGGCCGGTATTCGTGTTGTAGCGTGAGCAGTGATAGCTGTTCGCCAGCAGCGGACCGCCGGGCAACGGGTGGAACGCGCCATGGCCGAATTTCCATTCGGCGGCGCGCAGCCCCAGCGTCCGGATGATCGAGGCATGGGCGATGGTGCCCAGAGCGAGGATCACCTGCAATTTGGGCATGCCGGCGATTTCACCGGCCAGGAAGGGGCGGCAGGCCGATATTTCCGCCCCGACCGGCTTGTTCTGCGGCGGTACGCAGCGGACCGCGTTGGTGATCCGGCAATCGACCAGGCGCAACCCGTCCTCGGCGGTTTCGCCGTAGGTTCCCGATGCAAATCCGAATTTCTGCAGAGTCGGGTAGAGGAGCTGGCCCGCATAGTCGCCGGTAAACGGCCGACTGGTCCGGTTTGCGCCGCGCAGGCCCGGCGCCAGGCCGACGATCAGCAGCGATGCGTCAATCGGGCCGAAACTCGATACGGGGGCGTTGTGCCAGTCGGGCCAAGCGGCGCGGTTTTCCGCGCGAAACCCGGCGAGACGCGGGCATTTCGGACAATCCCGGCCGGGTTGTTCAACGGTCACGGCAGTTCCGTCATTCAGGCCGGGGTAACGATGGGCTCGTCGTATTCATCCTCGTAGTCGTCGTCTGGCAGGTACCCGCCGTCATCATCATCATCGGGGGCGACGTTGTCGCGGCGCGCCTTGCGGCCGATTTCGTCCGCAAGATCCATCAGTTCGACGAACTGGTGCGCCTGCCGGCGCAGTTCGTCCGCGGCCATGGGGGGCGACGACTTGACCGTGCTGACGACCGTTACGCGGACGCCCTTGCGCTGGACGGCCTCGACGAGACGGCGGAAATCGCCATCGCCGGAGAACAGTACGATATGGTCAAGCTGGTCGGACATCTCCATGACGTCGATGGCCAGTTCGATATCCATATTGCCCTTGATCTTGCGCCGGCCGTAGCTGTCGGTAAATTCCTTGGTCGGCTTGGTGATCATGGTGTAGCCGTTGTAGTCGAGCCAATCGACCAGCGGCCGGATCGGCGAATATTCCTGGTCCTCGATCAGCGCCGTATAGTAAAGGGCGCGGATCAGGCGCCCTTCCTTGCTGAAGACTTCCAGCAGACGTTTGTAATCGATGTCGAAGCCGAGCGCGCGCGCCGCAGCGTAAAGGTTCGCGCCATCGATAAAAAGGGCGACTTTTTCATCGTTGTAAATTTTTATAGTCATCAATTTTACCTTGTGAAACAGACGCAAATAAATGAATTTTCCGCGGAAGCAACCGTAGTAATGGCTACCCCGTGCGAATATCAATTAAGACTATCTATGCCGATATAAGCGATTCGGCAAGAGTACACCCGAATTGTATGCCGCGTTCGGGTTGATCTTGACAATGCCCGGTCGCGGGCAAAGCTATTGTATTGCGCACGGGACGTGCCTATAGTCCGCGCCCGCTCGAAAGATTGATGTTGGAGAAATGCCGCCATGGCTCGTGTAACCGTTGAAGATTGCGTTCTTAAGGTTCCGAACAGGTTCGAACTCGTGGTGCTTGCCGCGCAGCGCAGCCGGGGTATTTCCGCCGGCGCGCCGATCTCGGTAGAGCGGGACAATGACAAGAATCCGGTTATCGCCCTGCGCGAGATCGCCGAAGAGTCGATCAATATCGAGGAACTGGAAAATACCGTGATCCGCGATATGCAGAAACATGTGGAAATCGACGAGCCGGAAGACGAAGATCCGATCGAACTCATGGCGGGCGCCGCCATGGCGGAAGCCGGCGAAATGGCCGCGCCAACAGCGGTAAAATATGAAGATGACGATACAGACGACTGATAGTTCCGCGGTCGGCATCCTGACGGGATGCCGCCTGCCTTGTGGTGCATCGCCGCATGATGCGGCAATATGAGCTCGTAGACCGGGTCCTCGGCTATGATCCGGGCGCCGATGAAAGCGCCCTGAACCGCGCTTACGTATTTTCCATGAAGGCCCACGGGTTGCAGCTGCGCGAATCCGGCGACCCCTATTTTTCACACCCTGTCGAAGTCGCGGGCATTCTGTCCGAAAAGAAGCTCGACTGCGATTCGATCATCACCGGCCTGTTGCACGACACGGTCGAGGATACGGTCGCCACGATGGAGGACATCCGGTCACTGTTCGGCGACAAGGTTGCGCGGCTCGTGGATGGCGTGACCAAGCTGAGCCAGCTGGAAACCATGTCGGACAGGGCGAAGCAGGCGGAAAATTTCCGCAAGCTGCTGCTGGCCATGTCGGAGGATATCCGGGTCCTGCTGGTCAAGCAGGCGGATCGCCTGCACAACATGCGCACGCTGAAATATGTCCGCAGCGACGCCAAGCGCCACCGGATCGCCAGCGAGACGATGGATATCTATGCGCCCCTGGCGGAGCGGATCGGCATCCGCGACTGGAAGGATGAGCTGGAAGACCTGTCTTTCGCGGAACTCAACCCGGATGCCCGGGGATCGATCACCAAGCGCCTGAGTTTCCTCAAACAGCGCGGCGGCGACATCGTCGGGCGCGTCAGTGCGGAACTCCAGGAGACGCTGGCGGGCCGCAATGTCCTTGCCGAGGTATCGGGCCGGGAGAAGACGCCGTTTTCGATCTGGCGGAAGATGCGCCGCAAGCACATCGCCTTCGAACAGCTCTCCGATATCATGGGCTTCCGGGTCGTCGTGGGCACCCAGGAGGAATGCTACCAGGCGCTGGGGATCATCCACGGCCGGTATCGGGTCGTGCCCGGCCGGTTCAAGGATTACATCTCCATTCCCAAGCCGAACGAATACCGTTCGCTGCACACCACGGTGATGGGTCCGGAAAACCAGCGGATCGAAATCCAGATCCGCACCCGCGAAATGCACGAGGTGGCGGAACTCGGCCTTGCCGCGCACTGGCATTTCAAGCAGGGCGTGCAGCAGGACGGGCGCCAGTACCGGTGGCTGCGCGGGCTGCTGGAAATCCTCGAGCATGCCGAGGCGCCGGAGGAGTTCCTGGAGAACACCAAGCTGGAGATGTTCAGCGACCAGGTGTTCTGCTTTTCCCCGAAGGGCGAGTTGAAGGAACTGCCCCGTGGCGCAACGCCCGTGGATTTCGCCTATGCCGTCCATACCGAGATCGGCAATACCTGCATCGGTGCGAAAATCAATGGCGAGCGCGCCCCGCTGCGGACCGAACTCAAGAACGGCGACCAGGTGGAAATTGTGACGGCCGCGGACCAGACGCCGTCGCCGGCCTGGGAGAGTTTCGTCATTTCCGGCAAGGCCAGGGCCTGCATCCGCCGCTACGTCCGTTCGCAGCAGCGCGCGGAATACATGAAGCTGGGCCGGGAAATCGTCGAGAAGGCGTTTCGCCGGGAGAGCCGGGTTTTCGAAGAGCGCGCGGTGCTCGGGATCTTGCCGAAGTTTTCCTGCCGGTCGATGACCGAATTATACGAGGCGCTGGGCGCGGGGCAGATTACCGGCCGGGATGTCGTGACATCCGCCTTCCCGGAAATCAGGGCTTCGGAATATGACGCCGACGGCGCGTCGGACCCGTCGCGGAGCGATGAGCCGAACGAATTCGCGGTGCCGATCCGCGGCCTGATCCCGGGCATGGCGGTCCATCTGGGTACCTGCTGCCACCCGCTGCCCGGCGACCAGATCGTCGGAATTGCCGCCACGGGGCGGGGGCTGACGATCCACACGACCGATTGCGAGACGCTGGCCAATTTCGTCGATGTTCCCGAACAATGGGTCGATGTCCACTGGGATGCCAGCGCGCGGGACGGCGCCGGGCATGTCGGCCGGCTTCTGGTGACCCTGTCAAACAGCCCGGGCGCGCTGGCGGCCCTGACCGGGGTCATCGGGCGCGGGCAGGGTAACATCACTAATTTGAAGATCAGCGACCGTTCCGCCGATTTCTTCGAGTTGCAGATCGACCTTGAAGTGAACAATGTCGACCAGTTGAGCGATATCATCGCCGGGCTGCGGGCGGATCCGGCGGTCGGGCTTGTGGAACGCGAACGGGGCTGATCCATCGCCGTCGCGAGGAAGGATAACGGACCATGCGGACCTATGCGAAACTGCGACTCGGCGTGAATATCGACCATGTGGCGACTATCCGGAATGTCCGGGAAGGCGATTATCCCGATCCGGTGCGCGCGGCGCGAATGGCCGCCGCCGCCGGGGCCGACGGCATCACGGCGCACCTGCGCGAAGACCGGCGCCATATCCGCGACGACGATATCCGGCGGATCCGCGAAGAGGTTGATGCGCCCCTGAACTTCGAAATGGCGGCAACGGAAGAGATGGTCGAAATCGCGCTGCGGCATTTGCCGCACGCGGTATGCATCGTGCCGGAAAAGCGCGAGGAGCGCACGACGGAAGGCGGGTTGGACGCCATTCGCGGGCATAACCACCTGCAGCCCATCATCCGGCGGCTGTCCGATGCGGGAATCCGGGTTTCGCTCTTCGTCGAGGCGGATCCGAAGCAGCTCGACGCCGCGGTCGCGCTCGGCGCGCCCGTCGCCGAACTGCATGCGGGCGCCTATGCCGATCTTGAGGGCAAGGCGCAGGAAGCGGAACTGGCGCGCATCGTTGCCGCGGCGGCGCATGCGGAGGCGATCGGCCTGGAATGCCATGTCGGGCACGGGCTGACCTATGACAATGTCGCACCGATCGCGGCAATCGCGACGGTCCAGGAACTCAACATCGGCCATTTCCTGATCGGCGAAGCGGTGTTCAGCGGGCTGGATTCGGCGGTTCGCCGGATGCGGTCGCTGATGGACAGGGCGCGCGCCGGATCGCAGGGCGCACGCAGCGCATGATCATCGGGCTGGGCACCGACCTCTGCGACATTTCCCGCATCGAGGACACGCTGAAGCGTTTTGCCGGCCGGTTCGAGGAACGCCTGTATACCGCGCAGGAACAGGCGCGGGCCGAACGCCGGCCATTCAACCGCGCCGGTCGCTATGCCCAGATGTTCGCGGCAAAGGAGGCCTGTTCCAAGGCGCTCGGCACCGGCTTCCGCAAGGGGGTTTTCTGGCGCGACATGGAAGTCGTTCACCTGCCGTCGGGAAAACCGACCATGTCCCTGACCGGCGGCGCGCGGGCGCGGCTGGAATCCCTGACGCCGCCCGGCATGAAGGCGCAGGTCGAGGTATCGCTGACCGATGAATCAGGCCTGGCAAACGCGGTCGTGATCATATTTGCGGTGCCGGACATTGCGGCAAGCCTTGACACTGGCCACCACGGACCACCATAAACGGGCCACTTCCGGAAAAGGCGATCCATGGCGTCAAAAAATGCGCAGAATGACCCGGCAGCCAAGGCTGCGGCGGGGTCGAAGGCGGCTAGCGAAACCGTCGAAACGATCAAGACGGTCGCCTATGCCATCCTTGTTGCGCTGGTCCTGCGAACCTTCCTGTTCGAGCCGTTCAATATTCCGTCGGGGTCGATGAAACCGACGCTGCTGGTCGGCGACTACCTTTTTGTTTCAAAGTTTTCATATGGTTACAGCCGGCATTCCTTTCCCTTCAGCCCGCCGCTGTTCAGCGGGCGGATCCTGGAAAGCCAGCCGGAACGCGGCGACGTCGCCGTATTCAAGAAGCCGACGGACAATGAAACGGATTACATCAAGCGGATCATCGGCCTGCCCGGCGACCGCATCCAGGTGATTACCGGCGTGCTGCATATCAACGGCGAGCCGGTGAAACGGCGCCGCATCGGCGATTTCGCGCGGGGCGAACCGGGCCCGCCGATGGTCATCCGCTACGTGGAAACGCTGCCGAACGGCATCGCCCATGAAATTCTCGAAGTCCAGGGCGATACGGGCCGGCTTGACGAAACCGATGTCTTTACCGTCCCCCCGGGTCATTATTTCGCGATGGGCGACAACCGCGACAATTCGCAGGACAGCCGGGTGCTCGGCGAAGTGGGCTTCATCCCGGCGGAAAACCTGGTCGGCAAGGCGCAGTTCCTGTTCTTCTCGACCAATGGCGCCGCGCGCATCTGGGAAATCTGGAAATGGCCCGTCTCGATACGCTACGGCCGGCTGTTCAATGGAATCGACTGACCCGGGCGCCAGGGCGGCGGAGCGGCTGGTAACGGCCTTCCAGCACAGCTTCCGGGAACCCGGGATTCTGTATGAGGCGCTGACCCATGGCAGCGCCGGCGACGAGCACGGCCATAATTACGAAAGGCTGGAATTCCTGGGCGACCGGGTCCTGTCGCTGGTGGTGGCGGAACTGCTGTACCGGCGGTTTCCCGATGAGGCGGAGGGAAAGCTGGCGCGCCGCTATACGGCCCTGGTCCGGCGCGAGGCGCTGGCCGAGGTGGCGACGGAAATCGGGCTTGGCGAATACCTGGTGCTCAGCCGGGGCGAGGCGGATTCGGGCGGCCGCTACAACCCGTCCCTGCTGGCCGATGTCTGCGAAGCGGTAATTGCGGCACTGTATCTGGATGGCGGTCTGCCCGTCGCTGAAAATTTCATCCGGCATTACTGGACCCCGATGATGTCCCGTTCGATGAAACCGCCGGTCGATGCGAAAA
>JAQCHR010000111.1 GCA_027619655.1 Pseudomonadota bacterium | reverse complement strand
CCGAATGCAGGAAGCCGATCCACAAGGCGCCGGGACTCTATGAACGCAACTGGGGCGACTGGGCCGGACAGAGCAATGTCGACCTGGACTGGGGCGGTACCCCGGGCAACGGCGAAACGCTGGAGGAATTCACCCTGCGGACGCTGCAGGGATTCAACGATGTCTTGCGGCACGGGGAAATACTGGTGGTCGCCCATGGCGGCAATTACGCGGTTTTGATGGCGGCGATCGGCCTGTCGGTGGCGGGGCCACCGCTGATCAGGAACGCGACGCCGATGCGGATTTCACGCGACAGCAATGCACCGGGCGGCTGGAAGCCGGAAGCGCTTTAGCGCCGGCTAGCCTTTCCCGGTGCCGGACAGGGAGTAACGCGGATGGATACGAAGGCCAAGCGTGTCAGTTTCGTCGTTCAGCCCGGCGAGGGCGAAAGCTACTGGCAGCCGAAACCGGCCAATGGCTACGCCGAAGTGCATGTATCGAAACGCAACGACCCCAGCGTCGCGGGCTTTTCCAGCGGCATGCAGGTCATTGCGCCCGGATCGTATATCCGCGAACACCAGCACGGCGTGGAACAGGAACTTCTGTTCTTTTTTGAAGGGCGAGGGACGGTCGTCGTCAATGACTTGGACCATCCGGTCGTGCCGGGCACCACGGTGTACGCCGGCCCCGGCAATACCCACAAGATCATCAATGACGGACCGGAAGACCTGAAAATGATGTGGGTGATGCTGCCCGGCGGGCTGGAGGATTTCTTCCAGGCCATCGGCCGCGCCCGGACGCCGGGAGAGACGCCACCCGAACCCTTCGAACGCCCGTCGAACGTTGCGGAAATCGAGGCAAAAACCGTATTCGCCGCGCTCGACAACCCGAAAGGCGGCTAACGCGGATGCCGCATCTCACCCTCTCGGATGGCGAGCGCCTCTATTACGAAGAACATGGCGCGGGAAAGCCGCTTTTGCTTGTATCCGGCCTTGGCGGCGTTGCGTCCTTCTGGAAGCCGCATGTTGCAACGCTGGCCCAGCGTTACCGGGTCGTCCTGCATGACCATCGCGGCACCGGCGCCAGCAGCAAACCCCTGATCGACTATTCCGTGTCGCAGATGACCGGTGACCTGCTGCAGTTGATGGATCATCTTGAAATTGCCCGTGCGGATTTCGTTGGCCATTCGACCGGCGGCGCCATCGGGCAGACCATGGCGCTGGACTTTCCGGAGCGGATCGATCGCCTGGTGCTCAGCGCGACCTGGACGGCGGCCGATGACTATTTCCGGCGGCTGTTCGATATGCGCAGCACCATCCTGAGTGCGGGCGGGATCGAAGCCTATGTCCGCTCGCAGGCGGTCTTCATGTTCCCGCCGGACTGGATCCGCCAGCGCCTTTCCGCGATGCTGCAGCAGGA
Source organism: Pseudomonadota bacterium (assembly GCA_027619655.1). GTDB lineage: Bacteria > Pseudomonadota > Alphaproteobacteria > UBA8366 > MarineAlpha4-Bin1. The sequence goes on along the minus strand of JAQCHR010000111.1, from coordinate 7,709 downwards.
AGAAGACACCATCCGGGCGTTTCCGCCGGCCGAGGTCATGCTGCGCCGTATCCAGGCGATCCAGAAATTCAACCGCCGCGCCGAACTGGGCAATATCACCGCGCCCTGCCTGGTGATCGGCGCCCGCGACGACATGATCACCCCGGCCTATTATTCCGAGGAACTGGGCCGGCTGATCCCCAATGCGCAGACGGTGATCCTGCCGAGCGGCGGCCATTTCTTTCCCGTCTCGCAGGCGGAACCGTTCCGCAACCACCTGTCCTGTTTCCTGGCTTCAACCGAAAGCGCCGCATCATGACCGATCTCGACCTGGCCTTCAGTCCCGTTCACGACCTTGCCGCCGCCATCCGCGGCAGGCGGCTCTCGCCGGTCGACCTGGTCGAAGCGCTGCTGGAACGCATCGCCGCGCATGACGAAAAACTCCATTCCTTCGTCACGGTCTATGGCGAGGATGCGCGGCTGGCGGCACAGGCGGCGGAGAAGGCCATTCGCGCGGGCCATGCGGTCGGGCCGCTGCACGGGATACCGGTGGCGCTGAAGGATATCATCGACCTGGAAGGCCGCGTCACGACCGGTGGTTCGCTGGCGCTGAAGGACCGGGTATCGACGGTCACGGCGACGCTGGCAAAAAAGCTGATCGCCGCCGGGATGATCGTGATCGGCAAAACCCATTCGGTTGAATTCGCCATGGGCGGCTGGGGCACCAACCAGCATATGGGCACGCCGTGGAATCCGTGGGACGGCGCGGTTCACCGCGCGCCCGGCGGGTCGAGCGCCGGGACCGGCGTTGCGGTTGCGGCCGGCCTCGCGCCCTGGGGTCTGGGCACGGATACCGGCGGGTCGGTGCGACTGCCGTCTTCGTGGTGCGGGCTGACCGGGCTGAAGACAACGGTTGGCCGGGTGAGTTGCTACGGCGTGCTGCCGCTTGCCAGCACGCTGGATACGCCGGGGCCGATGGCGCGCTGCGTCGAGGATGCGGCACTGCTGTATAACGCGATGCAGGGCCCGGACCCGCTTGACCCCATGACCCGCGGGGTACGTTTCGCGGATCCGCTGCCGCAGATGAAGCGCGGCATCGCCGGGTTGAAGCTGGCGGTCATGCCGCAAGGCGAGCGCGAGGGCGTGGACGCGGAGGTGCTGGCCGCCTTCGATGCCTCGCTAGAGGCTTTGCGCGAACTCGGCGCAACGCTGGAGGAGATTTCACTGCCTCTGCCATTTGCGGCAATGGGGGGGATGACCGGGCGGATCATCGGTGCCGAGGGTTATCATTTCGTCGGCGACCTGGTCGACAATATGGATCTGCCCATCGACGAGGCCGTAAGGCCCCGCATCTGGATCGGTCGCGACATGACCGCGCGCGCCTATCTCGATACGCTGAAAAAGCGGGAAGAGGTCAAGCGCGAATACGATGCCGTCCTGGCCGGCTACGATGCGCTGTTGACGCCGTCCACCGCCACCGCCGCGCCGGCGGTCGAATCCATCGACCAGGCGACGACGCCGGCGATTTTCACCCGCGCGGTGAACCTGCTTGACCGCTGCGCTCTGTCGCTGCCGAACGGCTTTACCGCTGGCGGGCTGCCGACATCGCTGCATATCGTCTGCGACGCCTATGACGAGGCGATGGCGCTGCGCATCGGCTGGGCCTATGAGCAGGCGACCGGCTGGAACGCCCGCCGGCCTCCGCTCTGACCGCGATGTACCGCCGGTCGGAGCCCGAGTATTGTTATTGACCCTGGCAATATACGCCTTTGCCGCCATGGTCCTCCTGTGGACGTTCATTCCTGTGCTGCGGCACGAGGCATGGTGGATTCGCATGTTCGAATTTCCGCGTGTCCAGATCTGCGTCCTGGCGCTCTGCGGTCTCTTAGCCACCGGTTTGCTGTTCGATCCGAAATCGACGACGGCCCTTTTATGCGGCAGCGTTTTTGTGTTTTGCGCGGGTTTACAGCTCTGGCATATCTGGCCGTATACGCGCCTGCATCCGGCACAGGTGAAACAGGCCGCGTCCCGGAACCCGGCGGCGGAAATCAGTATTCTTGTGGGCAATGTCCTGTTGCCGAACCGGCAGAGCCAAAAGTTTCTGGACATTGTCGAACGAAAAGACCCCGACCTGGTGCTTACGCTGGGAACCGACGACCGGTGGGAAGGGGAACTCTCCGTTCTTGAGGGGCGATACGCTTATACGGTCAAGCATCCGCTCGACAATCTTTATGGCATGCATCTTTACTCGAAGCTGAAGCTGCACGACACCAAATTGCTGTTTCTCGTCGAGGAGGGCGTGCCGTCCATCCACACCGACGTCGAACTCCGGTCCGGCCGGAAAATAAAATTGCACTGCCTGCATCCGGCACCGCCAAGCCCGACGGAAAACGAAACGTCGCTGGAACGCGACGCCGAACTGCTGGCGGTGGCCGAAACGTTCGATGCGACGCAGCAGTCCGTCATCGTCGCGGGTGACCTGAACGATGTCGCCTGGTCCGCGACCACCCGCCTGTTTCACCGGACCAGCCAGTTGCTGGACCCGCGCATAGGCCGGGGCATGTTCAATACGTTTCACGCGAAACTGCCGTTCCTGCGCTGGCCGCTTGACCATGTATTCCATTCGGCGGATTTCGAACTGGTTTCGCTGGAGCGGTTGCCGGCCTTTGGCTCGGATCACTTTCCGTTTTTTGCCGCGCTGCAGTTGCGGCCCGCGCCGCCGGCGGCGCATGAAATCCCCGAAGCGACGGCCGATGAAAAGGCACAGGCTACAGAAAAAATCGACAAGGCCGATGTGGACAAAGCCGCCGTGCAGGCGCTGCACGGCGGTTCCTGATGTTTACAACCCGCTGCAAAACGCCGGGCTTTAGCCCGGGTAGTTTTCCTTGAATTTTCGCAGCTGTTCCAGGTGTTCGTCGTTCGAGGACAGGCCCGACGCCATGGTGCGAACGGTGACATGGGTTGCGCCCATCTGTTTCCAGGATTCCGCATCCGCCGCCCAGGCCTGCGGGCCGCGGTCTTCGGTCAGGATGGTCGCTTCATAGCCGACCTTCGTGACATCGCGCCCGGCCTTGACCGCCGCCTCGTGGAAGATTTCGTAATGCCGGTTGGCCTCGTCGCCGGGGCCAACGCGGGGATTGGCCAGCAGCCCGTCGGCGATGCGTCCCGCGCGCGCGATGGCGGGTTCGACGAAGCCGCCGATCCAGACGGGAATGGGGCGCTGGATCGGCAGCGGGTTGATGCCCGCATCCTCGATCTTGTGCCATTCACCGTCATAGGTAACCAGTTCGTTGGACCAGAGCTGGCGCATGACGTCGATCTGCTCCTCGACGCGCCGGCCGCGGTCATGGAAGTTCTGGTGCAGCGCATCGAATTCCATCTTGTTCCAGCCAATGCCGACGCCCAGCCGCAACCTTCCGCCGCTCAGCAGGTCGAGCTCCGCCGCCTGCTTGGCGACCAGCGCGGTCTGGCGCTGCGGCAGGATCAGGATTGCCGTGGTCAACTGCACTTTCTTGGTCAGCGCCGCGATATAGGTCAGGAAGATCAGCGGCTCATGGAACATGTTCTCGCGCGCGTAGAAGGCGCGCCAGTCATGCGCAACCGGGGTGCCCTGCTGCAGCACATGGTCGATCAGGGTCAGATGTTCGTAGCCCATGTCCTCGATTGCCTGGGCGAAATCGCGGATCGCGATGGGGTCGGTACCGATCTCGGTGGTCGGAATGGAAACGCCGATTTGCATGATGCTGCCTCTCTGTTCGAAGTTGGGGCGATCCTGAAGAATGTGACATGGCAATTCAAGGAGCCCTTCGCGCAAACGCCGTTCCGCTGGTCAGAGTTCGCCAGATTCGGGCCAGTCCGCCAGCAGCGCCCGGTATGCCGGGTCGTCGTAACGGGAAGGCGCGAAGGACAGGGCATAGTCGGGCAGGGACTCGCCGGTGGCATGCGCGGCCAGCAATTCGCCGGCGGCCATGGCGGTCATGATTCCAAAGCCCGAAAACGCGCTGCTGATAAAGGCGCCCGCGATGGGCAATGGCCCGACCAACGGCCGGTTTTCAGGAGTTTTGGTATAGTAGCCGCCGTCGATATAGGGCCGGGGCAGCTGGTCGAAATATTTGGCCAGCGCCGGGATCGCCCGCGACATGCCACGGATGGTGATTTCCGGGTATGCCGGGTCATGCGGGACCGGAAAGATCGGCGCGGTCGAGAGAACGTCATAGGTCCAGTACAGGATGACGCTGTCGCCGCTTCCTTCGGGGCGGCCATGGACGCCGGCCGGATACGGGGCCAGAAGATGGCGCGTCTCAACGGCCAGCGCCAGGTCGGCACGCTCTTCGCCAGACCATGGCAGATGAACCGGATCGTTCCAGATGACGAGCGGCGCGTCGCGCGGCATGGCGCGGTGCGGATCGGCGAAGCTGATCTTGACATGGCCTTCCAGCGCAATCGGCAAGGCGACCCCGAGCATCCGGTTGATATCGGGGGCATAGGGACCGGCGGCATTGACGAAGCCGGGTGCGGCGATGGTTTGCGCGCCGCCCGGGGTTTCGACCCGGATACTGTTGACGCGCCCGCCCGCGGTGTCGATTGCGGCCACGCGGCCCCTGACGAGGGTCACGCCGGCCGTACGGGCGTCGTCCAGCAGCGTCATGCCGAACTGCTGGGCGCTGAGCCAGCCGCAGCGCCGCGCATGGGCGATGGTCGCGGCTTCCGGCGACAGCCAGGGGAAATGACGGCGGATCAGCCCGGGATCCCGGATCAGGTCGATCCCGTCCGGCTGGCCGTCGAAGCCGTCCGGCCGGTGCGGCGTATAGGAGGGATCGCCCGCGCCGCCGTCATGGAGCCGGACCGGGCCGGCGCCGAGCGCAGAGGCTTCATGGGCCAGGGCCGCCAGGGTTTCGCCGTTGCCCGCCGTTGCGAAGAGGTAACCCCGCCGGTTCATATGGAAGGCGTTGCCGGTTTCTCCCGCCAGTGCCTCCAGCAGGTCGATGCTGCGGTTGGTCAGCGCCACCATCGCGTCGCCGGGGCCGGGCCACCAGTTGCGGTAGCATTCCGTCGATTTGTCGCTGGTCAGGGTCAGCGGCGGCCGTTCATCGACCAGCACCACCCGCTTCACGCCGGATATCGCGGCGAGGTGACGGGCGGCGGCGATGCCGGCGATGCCGGCGCCGCAAATGACGATATCCGCTTGCACTGCTATCCGCTCCATTTCCCGTATTTGGCAACCGGGCCTGCCAAGCTATAACAGAGCAGGATGAAATCACGAACGCACCGATGCAAGGGTGCGTCGGTCGAATACATGGGAGATTCCGGAAATGAAAATGACAGCCGCTGTCCTGCGCCGGACGGATGCCCCGCAGCCCTTTGCCGAAAGCAAGCCGCTCAGCATCGAGGAAGTAACCCTCGATCCGCCGGGCCAGAACGAGGTTCTGGTGAAGATTGGCGGCGCGGGGCTGTGCCATTCGGATCTTTCCGTCATCAACGGTGCCCGGCCGCGGCCGGTGCCGCTGGTCCTGGGCCATGAAGGGGCCGGCTCGGTCGTCGAAATCGGACCGGGGATCAACGATGTCGCGGTCGGCGACCACATCGTCTTCCAGTTCAGCCCGAGCTGCGGGCGCTGCCGCCGCTGCCTTGAAGGGCGGCCGCAGGTTTGCGAAACCGGCGCGCGGACCAAGGCTGTCGGGGACCTGATGGGCGGCGGCAAACGGCTGCACGATGCCGATGGCGGTTCGCTGGGGCATCATACGGGCGTGTCCTGTTTCGCCGAATACGCGGTGGTCGACCGCGGTTCGGTTGTCGTGATCGACAAGGAATTGCCGCTTTACGAGGCGGCGCTGTTCGGCTGCGCGGTCATGACCGGCGTCGGCGCGGTGATCAACACGGCGCGGATCCTGCCGGGCGACAGCGTGGCGATCATCGGGCTCGGCGGCGTCGGCATGAACGGCTTGCTGGGGGCAAAGCTGGGCGGTGCGGAAACGATCATCGCCATCGACCTGAACGACGACAAGCTCGGCCTCGCGCGGCAGCTTGGCGCGACCCATACGGTGAATGCCGGTGATCCCAAATGCGTGGAGCAGGTGCGCGACCTGACCCATGGCGGCGTCGATTTCGCCATCGACCTGGCCGGTGCGATTCCGGCGATGAAGACCGCCTATGCGGTCACGCGCTACGGCGGCACGGTGGTGACGGCGGGCCTGTCACCCTCCACGGCCGAATTCTCCTTCAACCAGGGCAACCTGGTGGCGGAGGAAAAATCGATCAAGGGCAGCTATATGGGCAGCTGCGTGCCGGTGCGGGATATTCCGCGTTTCATCAGCCTGTACCGGCAGGGCCGCTTGCCGATTGACAGGCTGATCAACGAACATGTCGGGTTTGACGAAATCAATGCGGGTTTCGACAAGCTGCAGAGCGGCGCAACGATCCGGCAGATTCTGGTGCCGCACGGCTAGACGGGGAAAACCAATGGCGGGACCGCTCGACGGCTTCAGGATTATCGATCTCACCACCATGATCGCCGGCCCCTGGGCGACCATGATCCTGGGCGACCAGGGCGCCGATGTCGTGAAGGTCGAAACCCGCGGCAGCGGCGATCACGTCCGGTCCGGCGGTAACCGCCGCGCCGGGCTGGCTGCGCATTTCCTGAACAACAACCGCAACAAGCGGTCGATCTCGATGGACCTGAAGGACCCGCGCGGGCGCGATGCGCTGCTGCGGCTGGCCGCAGGCGCCGATGTCGTGGTGCAGAACTTCCGCCCCGGCGTGGTGGAGCGGCTCGGTATCGACGAGCCGGCGGTGCGGGCCGTCGCGCCGAATATCGTCTATGTCTCGATCAGCGGCTTCGGGGAAACCGGGCCGTATTCGGGCAAGCCGGTCTACGACCCCATCGTGCAGGCGGTATCCGGGCTGGCGTCGGTCCAGGGCGGCGCGGATGAACGGCGGCCGCGGCTGATCCGAACCATCGTTCCCGACAAGGTGACCGCGATCACGGCGTCCCAGGCGATCACGGCGGCGCTGCTGGCGCGGGCGCGGACCGGGCAGGGGCAGCATGTCCGCCTGTCGATGGTGGATGCGGTCATCGCCTTCCTGTGGGCCTCGGACATGGGCAGCCAGACCTTTCCCGACCAGGAAATCAGCGAACAGCGCGCCGCCAGTTTCGTCGACCTGATCTACGAAACCAAAGACGGCTACATGAGCGTCGCGGTCATGACCAACCGCCAGTGGGCGGGTCTCTGCCGGGCGCTGGAGCAGCCGGACTGGCTGACCGACGAACGCTTTACCACGCCGGAGTTGCGCGACCGGAATATCGATGAGCGGCTGTCGGTCACGCAGGAGGTGTTGCTGACGCGCCCGACGGCGGAATGGATGGCACGGCTGGAAGCCGAACAGGTGCCATGCGCGCCGGTCCTGCAACGCAAACAGCTGATCGATCATCCGCAGATCCAGGCCAACGGGATCATTATTGAAACGGAGCATCCGCTGGCCGGGCGCTTGCGGCAGGCGCGCCCGGCGGCCCGATTCGAAGGAACGCCGTCGTCTATACGGCGCGGCGCACCGCAACTGGGCGAACAGACCGACGAATTGTTGCGCGAAGCCGGATTCGGAGCGGATGAAATAGCGGCGCTGCGCGCTGCTGCTGTCGTGGGGGAATGATGGCTCAGAAGAAACCGGCGCTCAGCCTTGTCGCGATGCCGGGGCGACGGATTGCAACGCTCGAACTGGCCCGCGAAATCGAG
>JAQCHR010000110.1 GCA_027619655.1 Pseudomonadota bacterium | reverse complement strand
CGCCAGCCGCAGGTAATACCGGAAATAGGCGGCTTCCGGTTCCACCCCCGTTTTCTGCCCGAACTTGTAGCGGAACGCCGAGCCGGCCGTCTGGCCGCGCTTCACGACAATCCGGAGTGCGTGTCCCGACAGTTTTTCAAACTGCTGCTTCATATCGCTTGCAACACGCTCATAAAATCCGTATTGCCGTCCATCCGACCAAGAATCCTTCCATGACCCGGATTCGAACTGTTCGGCAAAGATCACGTCCTTGTCCGTGGCGATATCCCGGTCTTCCGGGTAGCGCCCGGCGATTCCATCGTCAGGCCCCGGCGGCGCGACGGGGAGTTCCGGCGCCGGCCGAAAGACGCCCACTTTTGCCGCGCCGTACTGTTTTGTCGTCGTGACCAGAACGAGTTCCGCCTTCACGAGCGAATCGGCCTTGCCCATCGCCGCACTGTCGAAACGGATCAGGATGGGGCCTGTCTTGAGCAGGTCGTTCGTTCCCAGCGCCTTGAAGGTCGATGGGTTCAGATAGGTATCGGCGACCGGCGTCAGCACGACGGGTGCGGAACCACTGTAGGAAAGGCGCAATAACGGCTTCTTTGCCAGGTCCCTGTATTCGCGGCTGTAAAATTCTATCTTGCCGCCATTCTCCAGCACCATGAGAAAGAAACCGGTGTTCCGCTGCGTGCCGTCGAGCCATTCCCGCACGAGGGTCGTCACGTCCCAGGTGATCTTCTGCTGTTTGTCCTGGTCGTCGATATCCGCCACCGCATAGGCGTCTTCGCCGTATAACGATCCGCGCGAATCGTACCAGTCGCCGCCGAGTTTCCGCCAGTCGAGATAGGCGTCCGAGTCGAAGTAATCCCGTGTCGCGCCGCTTTTCGCCGAGGTCCCTTCGGCCCATTGCGCGGGGAAAAACGCTTCGGCGCCCGCCGGGTCCGACATGGACGGCACAGCGGCCGCAAGCGCCGCCGCGGCCAAGATCAACGGCATTATCCTTCGAGTTTTGTGTTGATGTGACCCCATCCGACCTCTCGCTGGCATGCCCGGTTCCTGTTCCGTCGCAGACGCGCGACCCGACCCGTCCGACCCTTATACAGGAAATCTGGCGATTTTATGAAAATCGGGCAATTCTTGCGAAAATTGTAGAACGGGCGGCGATGGCGAAATTGCGGCGCGGCGCGGCGCGTGATCCAATCATGCGCAGGACAGGGCGAAACCGGCGGGGGAAGCAGCCATGAGCAGGATCGAACGGGTCGAGGTTCACGAATTCACCTTCGCGGTGGAAAACATGGCGGGCGACCGCGCCTACCAGCCCGGCGCGAAACTCACCATCGGCAGCTTCGGCGTCCGCATCCTGACCGATGACGGGCTGGCCGGCGAATACTGCCCGGTGCATGGCGGCAAGAAGGCGATCCTGGCCCAGGTGCTGGCCGTGGCCCCGCTGCTGGTCGGCCGCGACCCGTTCCGGCGCGAGGAACTCTACGACGACATGAAGCGCGCGCTGCGCCAGCATGGCTTCCTCGGCGTCGGCGCAATGGATATCGCCCTGTGGGACCTCGCGGGCAAGGCGCTGAACGCTTCGGTCAGCAAGCTGCTTGGCGGCTACCGCACCAGCCTGCCGACCTATCCCAGCACCAACCACGCGGACCGGGCCGGCGGGCTCGACTGCCCGGAAGCCTTCGCCGATTTCGCCGAACGCTGCTGCGATCTGGGTTACAAAGCCTTCAAGATCCATGGCTGGAACGATGGCGACGCGCGCGAAGAGGCGGCCAACCTGCTGCATGTGGCGAAGGTTGTGGGCGACCGCATGGATCTGATGTTCGACCCGGCCTGCGAGCTGCGCACCTTTGCCGACGCGCTCTATATGGGCCGCGCCTGCGACGATGCGGGATTCTTCTGGTACGAGGACCCGATGCGCGACGCCGGCACCTCGCAGCACGCGCATCGCAAGCTGCGCCAGATGATCAAGACCCCGCTGCTGATCGGCGAGCATGTGCGCGGGGTGGAGGCCAAGGCGGACTGGATCGCGGCGGAGGCGACGGATTTCGTGCGCGCCGACCCGGATCTCGACCTCGGCATCACCGGCACGATGAAGATCGCCCATCTGGCGGAGAGCTTCGGGCTGGACCTGGAAATCCACGCGCCGGGCTCGGCGCACCGGGCCTGCATGTCGGCGATCCGCAACACGAATTACTACGAACTGGCGCTGGTCGGCCCGAAGATCCGCAACCCGGCGCCGCCCGTCCACAATTGCGGCTATTCCGACCAGTTGGAGGATTCCGACGGCAGGGGCAACTTCCCCGTCCCGACCGGCCCGGGCCTCGGAGTCACCTATGACTGGGACTATATCGCCCGGCATTCCACCGGCGTGCACCGCTTCGAATGAGGGCGGGGCGGCGGCGCTAAAACTTTGCCGCCGCCCGGTTCAATCTCTAGTCGCCGAAGAACACCCCGTCCTTGAAGATCACCGGCAGTTCCCGGTTTTCCGCCGAATAGCCGACCAGCGGCTTGCCGTCCGCACCCAGACGGTCGTGTTCGCCCTGTTTCTGGAAGTTGGGCGTGCCGACGCGCAGCATGACCAGGCATTCGTCGGTGCTGGTCGCGTGGAAGCGGTACAGCATGCCGGCGGGCATCAAGAAGCCCTCGTTCGCGCTGACATCCTGGATTTCGCCGTCCGGCCCGTAGAAGCGGGCGCTGCCCTGCAGCAGGACGAAGACATGGTCCTCGGTCGGGTGGGAGTGCAGCTCGTTCTCGCCGCCCGAGGCATAGACCTTGATGCGCACCGACAGATCCTCGGTCGCCGCCAGCACCGTATCGGTGCGGCCCTGTTCCAGCATCTGCGCCTTCAGGCTGAACAGGGTCGGCTTCTTCGTCTGCGTCGCCGCGACCTGGTCGTCGAACAGGCTCTGCGCCGTCATCGACGGCTGTTTCAATTCCACTGCGCTCGAACCATCTATGATACTCGCTCCTCTTCCCTACAAGGTGTCGCCATATAAATCGGTTGCGGGATTATAGGCACACATGTGCGATACATGCCATACGTGCAGCAGTGATATGGTTTCGTCCCAACTCAAGGCGCCAAAACCTGTCATCCCGAAGGACAACAACAGTCAGTACGCTCCCCTAATTCAAGGTCGCAATGATCCGAGCCTTCACCACTGCACGGATGTTACCCCACTCCGTCTTCGGCTTTGCCCAGTCTCTAATTTCCTTCTTTTCCAGCGCCGCCATGACGGCCTTCATGCCGTAGACGCAAATCCAGCGCGGATCTGAATCTTCCGGGAACGTCGCTTCGAGATCGAACGCCGCGGCCCACAAGCGTTTGTACTTCTCTCGATTCTCTGCACTGATTGCGTGAACAGCTTTACCGACTTTCGGAGCCAAAGCGAAAAGCTGCACCACACCCTGGCGCGCCGTTGTGTCGGTACATTTTGCCGCGTCATAGTTGGCGCGAAAGTAACCGGTGAGTAACCAGATGACCGATTCCTGCTGGTCGGTTTCGCATGTCCGGCGCGCCAACTCATAAATATATGGTGGCGTTTTTGTGCGGATATCGGCCTTGAGCGCCGGTACGATCTGCGGATTGTCGGCCAGCGGCCGATTGTGCAGCGCTTCGAGATCATTTGTATACCCCGCAGAGGGCGAAACCAAAGGGCCGGGGCCGCCCTTTTGCACCGTCACTGTCGACCGTATCCCCGGCTCCGAACCCGACTGCATGCACCCAGACAGCAACAGTGCCGCAAGGGAAGCCAGAAAGACAAACCAGAGCATACGCCCCTCCAGAGTTGGACTAGAATTCCGTCTAAACTACCAAGCGGGCCTTATCCGGTAAATGCGGACCGCTGAATGTCGACGGCCAGTTCACAAACCACTTCGAATCTCACCGCGCCTAGACAGCGCGCGCTCTCTTCGTCCCGCTTCTGGTACAGGAAACCTCGGCTACTTCGAATATCCCTAAACCGGGCGGCCGAAGAACAGCCAATTGCCGTCCGGGTCCGTGACCGTGAAACCGCGCATGCCGGATGCGGTTGCCACCGGCGCGGCACCCACCGCGACCTCCGCCGCCAGTGTGTCGGGGTCGGGCGTCAGCAGGAATGCGTCCCATGCCGCGCCCGGGCCGCGCGCCGGGCGATCCCCGACCCGCAGCAGGATTCGCGCCGCGCCCCGTTCGACGACCGCGAAATCCGTGCCGCGCGCGCCCGGATCGAAGCCCAGCGTTTCTCCGTAGAACGCCAGCGCCGCGTCGAGGTCCCGCACCGGTAGCACCGGCAAGGCCGCCGTGACGGCCTGCGCGGCGCGTTCCGCCGCCGCGTGCTGCAGCCGGCCGATGGCGTCGTCAATCCGGCCGGTGAACAGGGCCCCGTCGATATTGTGCTGCGAGCGGTTGTCGGTGATCAGGTCGAACAGCGGATATTTCTGGATCGGGCCGCCGGCGGCGGCGGGCGGGTGGTGCTGAAAGATGCAGGCGATGCCGAGCCCTTCCACGATCATCGCGGCGCGCCCTTTCATGCGGTCGATATCCTGGCGCAGCGCGCGGAAGGCGGGGTCCTTCATGCCTTCCTCCATCTGGAAGATGCCCTTCGTCCCCCAGATCGGATCCTGTGAGGGCGCGGCCCCCGCGGTCAGGAAGCGCATGATGCGGTCGCGGAAATCCTCCAGGAAGGCAATATCGTCTTCGGGTGTGGCCATAGGGTTGCGTCCTTTATGGGCAGTCGGGCGCGACTATAGCGGCCCGGCGCAAGGCTGGCACGCTCTGGACGCCGCCGCCACGACCTGCTGCAATAGCGCCAACCGTTCATCCATCCCGTGCAGAGGAACACACGCCATGCCTATCATCGATTCCTAGGTCCACGCCTATGAGCCCAACACGCCCGCCCGCCCCTGGGCCAATACCCCCAACTGGCCCGACCATGTGACCGCCGACGAAATGGTGGCGGCGATGGATGCGGTCGGCGTCGATGGCGCGATCATGGTGTCGCCCTTCGCCATGTACCGATACGACGCCAGCTACGCCATCCAGGTGCAGCAGGCCTATCCGGGCCGGTTCGGCATCGTCAAGCCGGTCGACCCCAACGACCCGGCGGTGGGCGATGTGGTTGCCGACTGGAGAAAGACCCCCGGCACGGTCGGCATCCGCATCATGATGCCGAAGGACTCCGGCTACAAGGCCAGCGACCCGGGCATCGCCAATGTCGCGAAGGCGGCGGCGCGGCATGATTTCCCGGTAAACGTGCTGTTCTGGGACAATCTGGAAAACGGCACGGCGCTGATCGACGCCTACCCGCAAACGCGCTTCGTCATCGACCACATGGCCATCGTGCAGCCGCACGAACCGCCCGCCCCGGCGGAGCCCTGGAAGGACCTGCCGGCGGTGCTGGACCTCGCCCGGCGCGACAACGCGGTGATCAAGGTCAGCGGCGCCGGCACCCTGTCGCAGGCGGGCTACCCTTATCCGGATATCTGGGACCCGCTGGCCCGCATCTTCGACGCCTGGGGATTCGAGCGCTGCCTGTGGGGCACGGACTGGACCCGCGCCTTCGCCAACCTCACCTATGCGCAGGGCGTCGATCCCTTCCGCACCACCGGCCGGTTGAGCGACAGCGAACGCGCCATGCTGATGGGCGGGGCCTGCGCGAAAACCTATGGCTGGACGCCGTCCTAGGCGAACGGGGATGCAGGATCGCGGCTTCCGCTGGACGCGGCGGGCGCGACCTGCTGCAATAGGGAAAATCCGTTTTATCCAGAAGGAAACGCCCGATGCCGATTATCGATTCCCAGGTCCATGTCTATGAGGCGAACACGCCGCAACGCCCCTGGCACTCGGTGCCGAACTGGCCCGACCATGTGACCGGCGACGAAATGGTCGCGGCGATGGACAAGGTCGGCGTCGACGGCGCGATCTTCATCTCCGCCTTTTCCATGTACCAGTACGACGCCAGCTACGCGGTCGAGGTGCAGAAGGCGCATCCGGGCAAGTTCGCCCTGGTCAAGCCGGTCAACCCGGACGTCCCGGCGGTGGGCGATGTCATCGCCGACTGGAAGAAGACGCCGGGCACGGTCGGCATCCGCATCATGATGACGAAGGAGGCGGGCCGCGACCCCGCCGATCCGGGGCTGGACCGTATCGCGAAGGAGGCCGTGAAGCACGACTTCCCGGTCAACATGCTGTGCTGGGACAATGTCGACAACGGCATCGCGATCGTCGACCGCCACCCGGACACCCGCTTCATCATCGACCACATGGCGATCCTGCAGCCGCGCAATCCGCCGGCCCCGGCCGAGCCCTGGAAGGACCTGCCGAAGGTGCTGGAGCTCGCCAAGCGCCCGAACGCGGTGATCAAGGTCAGCGGCGCCTGCACCCTGTCGAGGGAGCCCTACCCGTTCAACGACATCTGGGACCCGCTGGCCCGTATCTTCGATGCCTGGGGCTTCGAGCGCTGCCTGTGGGGCACGGACTGGACCCGCGCCTTCGCGGTGGTGAACTACGAGCAGGCGGTCGAACCCTTCCGCATGACCGGCCGGCTGTCCGACAGCGAGCGCGCCATGCTGATGGGCGGCGCGACCGCGAAGACCTATCGCTGGAGCCCGTCATAACGGCCAGGCGCATGGCCCTTCACGGAGGACGCCGGCCATGAAGGACAGGATGTGGTTCAACCCGCGCAACCGGGCGAACGTGTCCAGCGCGCTGGTCGGGGTCGCGCTGCTCTATGCGATCTGGATCCAGAATCCGTGGCTCGTCGCCGGGCTGGTGATCGTGAACTGCTTCCTCGCCTCGTTCCACAAATGCCCGAAATGCCGGGAAATGGTGGGGCGCAACTACCTGGGCTACTGGACGCCCTATGTGCCGGCGAAATGCCGGAGCTGCGGTTGCGACCTGACCGACCCGGACTCATATGAACCCGAACCGAAACCGGATCAGGCGCCGTAAAATCTACTGCCAGGGAGACAAGCTATGAAAATGAACACATTCGGCCGCACGGGCCTCAAGGTATCGCTGCTGACCTTCGGCTGCGGCGCGGTCGGCGGGCTGATGACCAAGGGCGACCCGAAGGACCAGGCCAACGCGGTCGCCTGGGCGCGCGACCACGGCGTCAACTTCTTCGACACCGCCGCCTCCTACGGCAATGGCGCCTCGGAAACCAATCTGGGCCGCATCCTGGGCGGCACCAGCGAGGGGATCGTCATCAGCACCAAGTTCGGCCTGTCCGCCGAGGACCTGAAGGACGCGGCAAAATCCGCCAAGGCCTCGCTGGAAGCCAGCCTGAAGCGGCTGAACCTGGACCATGTCGATATCTTCCAGCTGCACAACACGCCGGGCGGGCCGGAGGACGACGCCAATATCACCCTCGACCAGGTGATGAACGATGTCGTCCCCGCCTTCGAAAAACTGCGCGACGAGGGCAAGACCCGCTTCATCGGCTTCACCGCCAAGGGCAACACGGATGACCTGCACAGGATCGTCGAATCGGGGAAATTCGACAGCGCCCAGGTGTTCTACAACCTGCTGGTGCCCTCGGCGGGCGAACCCGTGCCGGCGAACTACCCGGCGCAGGATTACCGCCAGCTGCTGCCCCTGTGCAAGAAGCACGGCGTCGGCGTCTACGGCGTGCGGGTGCTGGCCGGCGGCGCCCTGTCCGGCAGCGAGCAACGCCATCCGCACGGCACCCCGACGGTCGCCCCCATCGGATCGAAGACCGACTATGCGACCGACGTGCAGCGCGCGCTGAAGTTCAAGCCGCTGGTCGAGGCCGGCCACGCCGCCAACCTGCCGGAACTGGCGATCCGCTACGTGATCTCCAACCCGGACCTGCCGACGGTCGAGGTTGGCATCGCGACCTTCGAGGAATTCAAGAAGGCCTACGATGCGATCGAAAAGGGCCCGCTGCCGCAGGCGGTGCTGGACGAGATCCGGACGATCCAGAAGGGCTTCGCGGCGTAGGGGAAAAGCGAATTGGCTGACACGGGCGGCATCTCCCTGTTCGAGCGGATCGGCGGCAGCGGTGTCGTCGATGTCCTGGTCGAGCGGTTCTACGGCAATATGGACACGCTGCCGGAAGCCGCCGGGATCCGCGCCATGCACCAGCCCGACCTGGGGCCGGTGAAGGATGTGCTTAAACGCTATTTCACCGAATGGCTGGGCGGGCCGCCGCTCTATTCCACCGAGCGCGGCCATCCGCGCCTGCGCATGCGGCACATGCATGTCCGGATCGGCATCGCCGAACGGGACGCCTGGCTGCGCTGCATGCGCGGCGCGCTGGACGACGCGGTGGCGGACGATGCCGCGCGCGCGGATATCTACCGGGCGCTGAGCGGCCTCGCCGACCACATGCGCAACACGGATGAAGGCCCGGCGGGCCGCCGATAAACGCCGGGCCGCACCGCACTATATATACCCGGTATGGACCGGATGAACCGGCGGCGGCCGGGCAAGCGACAATCGGGAGGAAACGGGATGGCACAGGAACGCGCGGTACTGGCGGGCGGCTGCTTCTGGGGCATGCAGGACCTGATCCGCAAGCTGCCGGGGGTGGCAAGGACCCGGGTCGGCTATACGGGCGGCGAGGTGAAACACGCCACCTACCGCAATCACGGCAACCACGCCGAAGGGATCGAGATCTTCTTCGACCCGGCGAAAACATCCTATCGGGCGCTGCTGGAATTCTTCTTCCAGATCCACGACCCCTCCACCCCCAACCGGCAGGGCAACGACCGCGGCCCCTCCTACCGTTCTGCCATCTACTACGTGGACGAGGCGCAGAAGCAGGTGGCGCTGGACACCATCGCCGATGTGAACGAAAGCGGCATCTGGCCCGGCAAGGTGGTCACCGAGGTCGAACCGGTCGGCGATTTCTGGGAGGCGGAACCGGAACACCAGGACTACCTGGAGCGGATCCCGAACGGCTACACCTGCCACTTCCCCCGCCCCAACTGGGTCCTGCCCAAGCGCCACGCGGCGGAGTAGAGCGGCGCCCGCGAATCGCGCTTCGGCGTTGCGGCATGACCTCCGGGTCAAGCCCGAAGGTGACATTGACCGCGGCATACGCTGGCCGGGAAACCGCGACCGTACGTCTCCTCGTCCCCGTCATTGTCATCGCCGGACTTGATCCACTGCTGTCCGGTTTAATTTTGTGGACTGGTGGCACAGTGTTGATTCTACTCGTGT
>JAQCHR010000109.1 GCA_027619655.1 Pseudomonadota bacterium | reverse complement strand
GGGCGCGCGCGTCATCCCATTCGGCGGCGGCGGTTTTAGCCCGGGCGCCCGTCATGCTAGGCTGGGCGCCGGCGTGACAGGTGAAATTTCCGGCGGACGGGCGGGGCGGTGTAGCGATGGCGGATAAGACAGGGCTGGACCCGAAGGTGCATGAATCCCGCGTGCGGGCGCATTACCTGCCGCTGCTGGCCAAGCACGGCGACACCAACCTGGTTGTGGATTTCCAGCATGCGGGCAACCACCAGGCCCGGTTCAGCATCCTGGCGGGTATCGACGATATATCCGAGGTCTCATTGCTCGACGTCGGATGCGGTATCGGGCATTTCGCCGGCTCGCTGGCGGAACGGGACTTCCGGGGGGATTACATCGGCATCGACCTGTTGCCGGAAATGATCGATCGGGCGCGCAACGCGCATCCGGGCTTCCGCTTCGAGCGCGCGGACCTGCTCGACCCGAAAACCCATTATGTCGCCGATTATGTCATGTCGAGCGGCATCTTCCACCTGGGCGACCAGGACTTCATGCACCGGATGATCGCCGCGATGTTCGCGTCCTGCCGCAAGGGGGTGGCGTTCAACAGCCTGTCGTCCTGGGACCTGTCGGGCTCGCAGGGCCATTTCTTCTGCGCCGACCCACTGAAGACGCTGGATTTCTGCCGCGGGCTGAGCTCGCAGATCCTGATGCGGCACGACTACCTGCCGCATGATTTCACGATCTTCATGTTCCGGGACTAGCGGCGCGCTTGACCCGCAGGATGCTTCGCCGGATGCTCGGCCGAATTCAGGGGCAAGGGGATATTCAGACATGCTGATCGTGATGCCGGACGCCCGGTTCGAGGGCGACGCGGAATTCGAGCAGGCCGTCATCGGCAACCGGGCCGATCTAAAGGTCTACAAGGCCAATGCGCTGGACGATATCGCGCCCGATGTCTGGGCGGCAACGGATGCGCTGATGATCTGGGGCCGGATCCGTTGCGACCGCGCCATGCTGGACCTTGTGCCGAACTGCCGGGTCGTCGTGCGCATGGGCGTCGGTTTCGATGCCATCGATATCGCGGCGGCCGGCGCGCGCGGCATCGCCGCCTGCAATGTGCCCGATTACGGCACCACCGATGTCGCCGACCATGCCATCGGGCTGATGCTGAGCCTGACGCGCGGGATCGTGCGCCACCACACGGCGCTGGTCGACGAGCCGGTGGCGCAGTGGAAGGCCATCGACACGCCGGTGGTGCGCCGGGCGCGGGGGCTGACCTATGGCGTGGTCGGCTGCGGGCGCATCGGCACGGCCTCGGGCCTGCGGGCGAAGGCGCTGGGCATGCGCGTGGTGTTCTACGATCCGAACCTGCCGGACGGCGCCGACCAGGCGGTCGGGTTCGAGCGCGTGGAAAGCCTGGAGGATCTGCTGCGCACGGCCGATGTGGTCACCCTGCACACGCCGCTGACCGAAACCACGCGCGGCATGATCAACGGCCAGACCCTGTCCTGCATGAAGCCGGACGCGATCCT
Organism: Pseudomonadota bacterium; assembly: GCA_027619655.1. Classification (GTDB taxonomy): domain Bacteria; phylum Pseudomonadota; class Alphaproteobacteria; order UBA8366; genus MarineAlpha4-Bin1. Next base: position 7,646 of record JAQCHR010000109.1, on the reverse strand, counting down.
GATCAATACCTCGCGCGGCGAGGTCGTGGAACTGGATGCCGTGACCGAGGCGGTGAAATCGGGCCGGATCGCGGCGGCGGGGCTGGACGTGCTGCCGCAGGAACCGCCGGACCTGGACCATCCGCTGTTCCGCGCACTGAAGAACCGCGAGGCCTGGACAATCGGCCGGATCGTGGTGACGCCGCATGCAGCCTGGTACAGCCCGGATGGTGCGCGCGACTGCCGCGAGAAGGCGGCGCGGACAGTGATCAATTACCTGACCGGCGAACCCCTGCGGAACTGCGTGAACCGGGAATTCCTGAAGAACCCCCGGTAACTGGTCGCAGTGGTCTAATTTTTTGATTCCCGCAAACCGTCGTCGCAGATTGACCTGATCTGCTCGGGGTTTGCTTTAATCGAAGGCTTCTTCCCAACTGCCCCGGGTCGCGGCGCGGGAATATTCGGTCGAGCGGTTTTCGAAGAAATTGGCGTGTTCGACCCCGTTCAGCATTTCCTCCAGCCAGGGCAGGGGGTTGCGGACCGTCTTGTAGATCGGTTGCAGGCCGATCTGGGTCAGCCGCCGGTCGGCGATATAGCGGATATACTGTTTCACCTCGTCGCCGGTCAGCCCCTCGACCGCACCCATCTCGAAGGCGAGGTCGATGAAGGCATCCTCATGGCCGACGATGGTGTCGCAGGCGCGGTAGAGTTCGCGCTGCATGTCCAGGTTCCAGACCTGCGGGTTTTCGTCGATGAAGGTGCGGAACAGCCGGATGATCGAATTGGTGTGCAGCGATTCGTCCCGGACCGACCAGGTGACGATCTGGCCCATGCCCTTCATCTTGTTGAAGCGCGGAAAGTTCAGCAGGATCGCGAAGGAGGCGAAGAGCTGCAGCCCCTCGGTAAAGGCGCCGAACACCGCCAGCGTCTTGGCGATGTCTTCCGGGCTGCCCACGCCCCATTGCTGCATGTAGTCGTACTTGTCCTTCATCGCCTTGTATTTGAGGAAGGCCTGGTATTCCGCCTCGGGGATGCCGAGCGTGTCCAGCAGGTGGCTGTAGGCGGAGATATGGATCGTCTCGATATTCGAGAACGCGGACAGCATCATCTGCACTTCGGTCGGTTTGAAGACCTGCGCGTAATGCTTCATGTAGCAGTTGTTCACCTCGACATCCGCCTGGGTGAAGAAGCGGAAAATCTGCGTCAGCAGGTTGCGTTCCGCATCGTTCAGGTTCAGCCGCCAGTCCTTGACGTCGTCGGCCAGCGGCACTTCCTCCGGCAGCCAGTGGCTGCGCTGCTGCATCAGCCAGGCGTCATACGCCCAGGGATACTGGAACGGCTTGTAGACGGCGCGCGCGTCGAGTAGCGACATGATGGATTCCCTGTAGCGTTTATTTTTTTATCGCCTTGTCCGCCTTACTGACAGGACAGGCATTCCTCGTAGTCATTGCTTTCGGCGATGACCGGCTTGTCCTTGCTGTTGACCCGACCCAGATGCGGCAGCGCGGTGACGGCGCCGCCGCCGCCAAGCGCGACGGATTCGGAGCGCTGCATCGACTTGGAGCGGCAGTAATAGAGGCTCTTCACGCCCTTCTTCCAGGCCTGGTAATGGATCTGGTGCAGGTCCCGCTTGTGGATATCCGCCGACAGGAAGACGTTCAGCGACTGCGCCTGGCAGACATGGGGGGTGCGGTCCGCCGCCAGGTCTATCAGCCAGCGCTGGTCGAGTTCGAAGGCGGTCTTGTAGACGTCCTTTTCCAGGTCGGTCAGGAAGTCGAGATGCTGCACGGAGCCTTCATGGGAGACGATGGACGACCAGGTTTCGTCGTCGTTTTTTCCTTTGCTGGCGAGCAGTTCCTTCAGATGCCTGTTACGCACGGTGAAGGAGCCGGACAGCGTCTTGTGGGTGAAGCTGTTGGCGGCGATGGGTTCGATCCCCGGCGAGGTGCCGCCGCAGATGATCGAGATCGACGCGGTCGGCGCGAGCGACAGCTTGTTGGAGAAGCGTTCCTCGATCCCGTAATCCGCTGCATCGGGGCAGGCGCCGCGTTCCCGCGCCAGCTTTACCGAGGCGGCGTCGGCCTGCTCGCGGATATGCTTGAACATGCGCCGGTTCCAGACATTGGCCATGACCCCTTCCAGCGGAATCCCGTTGGCCTGCATAAAGGAGTGGAAGCCCATGACGCCGAGCCCGACCGAGCGTTCGCGCGCCGCCGCATAGGTTGCGTTTTTGAATTCCGGCGGGGCCTGGTCGATGAAATCCTGCAGCGCGTTGTCGAGGAACCGCATCACGTCCTCGATGAACTGCGGGTCGTCCTCCCATTCGGCGTATTTTTCGACATTGAGCGAGGACAGGCAGCACACCGCCGTGCGTTCCTTGCCGAAACGGTCGGTGCCGGTCGGCAGGGTGATTTCCGAACACAGGTTGGAGGTCTTCACATGCAGCCCGGCCAGCTTGTGGTGCTCCGGGATCGCACGGTTCACATGGTCGATATAGACCAGATAGGGTTCGCCGGTTTCGATTCGCGCGGTCAGCAGGCGAATCCACAGGTCGCGCGCCTTCACCCGGCGCAGCACCGAATCGTCCTTCGGGCTGGTCAGCGCCCATTCCTCGTCGGCTTCGACCGCGCGCATGAAGGCGTCGGGCACCAGCACGCCGTGATGCAGGTTCGGCGCCTTGCGGTTCGGGTCGCCGCCGGTGGGCCGGCGCAGCTCGATGAATTCCTCGATTTCCGGATGGCTGAGCGGCAGGTAGACGGCGGCGCTGCCCCGGCGCAACGAGCCCTGGCTGATCGCCAGGGTCAGCGAATCCATGACCCGGATGAAGGGGACGACGCCCGAGGTCTTGCCGTTCAGCCCGACCTTTTCGCCGATCGAGCGCAGGTTGCCCCAGTAGCTGCCGATGCCGCCGCCGCGCGCCGCCAGCCAGACATTCTCGCTCCACAGGCCCAGGATCCCGCCCAGGCTGTCGCTGGCCTCGTTCAGGAAGCAGGAAATCGGCAGCCCGCGCTTGGTGCCGCCATTGGACAGCACCGGGGTGGAGGGCATGAACCACAGGTTGGAGATATAGTCGTACAGCCGCTGCGCATGGGCGCTGTCATCCGCGAAATGCATGGCGACGCGGGCGAACAGGTCCTGATAGCTTTCATCCGGCAACAGGTAACGGTCCTTCAGCGTCTCCTTGCCGAACTGTGTCAGGTTGTCGTCGCGCGACCGGTCCATCCGCACGGAAATGCCGCGCTCGTTCTGCGCGATATCGCCATGCAGTTCCGCCGACATGTCGGACTCATCATCCGGCGCCGCGTAGTTCTCGGTCGCTTCGCTATTGTTGTCGGCGCCGGCGGGATAGTATTCATCCTCCGCCGCAAAGTTATCCACATAGGTGGAATCCCGCGTCAACCCGTCCGTTACCTCGACCAAGTACCCCTCCTGTCCACAGCTGTGTATAGGATTGTTTGTGGATGAAACACTATATCTTGTATTTGTCATGAATTAGCTTACTAAATGCGGTTCAAGTCAACAGGAACATAATGAGAACATTAAAGGAAATGTACCCGATTGCCGGATAAGGTCAACCGTTCCCTGAAATTGAATTTGCCGCCAAACGGCGAAACTGCGATGGTCGCGGGCCGACGGGCATTGCCGATTCATACGATAACGGGACAGGGCGGATGCGACTGAATTTGGGCTGCGGCTTCAACAAAAGCACGGGTTACGTGAATGTCGACAGCAGCGACCATTGCGCGCCGGACATCGTGCACGACCTCGAACAGACGCCCTGGCCGTGGGCGGATTCGTCGGTCGATGAGATCGTCATGCGCCATGTGCTGGAGCATCTTGGCGCGACGACAGAAGTTTATTTTTCCGTATTGCGGGAAATGTACCGGGTTTGCCGGCCGGACGCCCGAATCACCATCGTCGTTCCGCATCCCCGCCATGACGATTTCCTGCATGACGCGACCCATGTCCGCGCAGTGACGCTGGAGGGGTTGTCGATGTTCTCGCGCAAGAACTGCGAGGAATGGATCGCCGCCGGCAACGCCAATACCCCGCTGGCCATGATCGCCGGGGTGGATTTCGACATGGTCGAGTCCGAGGTGACGCTGGAAGAACCCTGGAAAAGCAAGTTCGAACTGGGCAGCGTTTCGCGCACGGAACTGATCCTGGCGCTGAAACAGTACAATAACGTCGCCAAGGAGCTGAAGGCGGTATTGCGGGTGGTAAAGGAATAAATCGAATGCAGGACAACACGACCACGGCGTCGGAAATCACCGAAACGCTGGCGGCATTCGCGGCGGGTCTGACATTCGAAGACCTGCCCGAAAAACTCATCGCCCATATGCGGCTGTCGGCGCTTGATGCGCTGGGCTGTTGCCTGGTCGGCGCGACCCTGCCCTGGACGCGGATGGTGGCGGACCTTGTGCGGGCGGAGGGCGGTGCGCCACAGGCGCGGCTGATCGGCACCGGTGACCGGGTGCCGCTGGCGGCGGCGGCGCTGGTCAATGCCACGGCGGGCCACGCTTTCGAACTGGACGATATCCACCGCGATTCGATCATCCACCCCAATTCGATCTGCGTGCCGGTGGCGCTGAACTGTGCCGAGGCAATGGGCGGCGCGTCGGGGCGCGCTGTGGTAACGGCCATCGCCGCGGGCTACGAGGTCGCGACGCGGGTCGGCATGGCCGGCGGCACCGACCTGCTGCTGCGTGGCTTCCATCCGCAGGGCACCGGGGGCGCCATCGCCGCCGCCGTCACCGCGGGCCATATGTACGGGCTTGACGCGGCGGGCATGCGCAACGCCATCGGCATTGCGGGATCGCTTGGCTCCGGCCTCATGGCGGCGCAGGAAGGGGCGATGGTCAAGCGCCTGCATTCCGGTAACGCGGCGCAGGCCGGCGTGCGGGCGGTGCTGCTGGCGCAGAATGGGTTCACCGGTATCTCCAACCTGGTCGAGGCAGAATATGGCGGGTTTCTCTCGTCCTTTGCCGGCGCGGTGGACATGAGCCGGATCACCGAAGGGCTCGGCACGCACTGGGAGGCGGACGAGACCGGGTTCAAACCCTATGCGACGGTAACCAGCATCCATGCGGCGCTGGATTCCCTGGCAAAAATCATGCGGGAAAACGGCCTGGCGGCGGATGACATCGCGAAAATCCGCGTCGGCACCAGCAAGGCGACCTATGTGCACTGCGCCTGGCCCTATGAAGCGCAAAGCGTTACCGCGGCGCAGATGAACCTGTATTACGGGCTGGCGATGATCGCGCTAGACGGCGCCGCCTTTGTCGACCAGTTCGACGAGTCGCGCATCGCCGACCCGGCGGTGTTCGACTTCATCGGGCGGATCGAGGCGGCGGTGGATCCCGAAATCGACGGCCTGGGCCGGGAATTCCGCCATATGGCGCGGCTCAGCGTGGCGACGGTGGATGGCCGGCATTTTTCGCATGAGGAGCGCCATCGCCGGGGCAGCCCGCAGAACCCGGTTTCCGAAGCCGATATGACAGCAAAATTCCGCACCCTGGCCGCGGGAAGCCTGTCGGCCGACCGGGTGGACGGCGTTATCGACCTGTGCGGCAGGCTGGACGAGCTGGCGGATGTCGGCCCGCTGATCGATGCGGTCAGCGATCCGCAACACGATCCGTAAAACAGGACTGGACGTTAATCCATTGTCCTGTATAACGAAAGACCGCATTCCAAAAACCGTTCTGCGCTAAATTTCCGAATCAGGTCTTGTTCATAAGGCCGACCCTGCTGCGGCCCGATCGCGTCCGCGGCGATGTGTTTACTGGTAAAGGCACCTGATGCAATTAAGAACCTGGCAACAAAAAATCGTCGATGACTTTCCCGAAATAATCAAACAGCACCGCCGGTTCATCCTGAAGGCGCCAACGGGGGCGGGCAAGACCGTCCTCGCCAGCGAGATCCTCGAACGGTTCTACAAGGACAAGAAGATCATCGTGCTGTGCCATCGCCTGGTGCTGCTGGAGCAGCTCGAAAAGGCGCTGGGCCAGAAACACAGCGTCCGCAAGCTGCAGGTTTCCGATACCGGCCCGGCCTTCGAGGATTACGACATCCTGCTGTCGACCAACATGCGGGCCAAGGACGTGCTGGCGGACGCCATCCCCAAGGCCGACCTGATCATTGTCGATGAGGCGCACCGGGTGTCGCCGAACGGCCGGGGCTACAAGCGGATCATCGACGATTTTGCGGAAAACGGTAAGGAAACGGCGCAGTTCATCGGGTTGACGGCCTCGCCGGAGCGCCGCACCGGCGACCAGCGCGACCAGCTCAACCTCGCTTTCGAGGCGATCATCGACTGCGCCAATATCGAGGACCTGATCGCGGAGGGCGTGCTGGTGCAGCCTGTCTACCGGCCGCATTTCGTGCATGACCTGAACCTCGGCAATATCGATATCAGTTCCGGCGATTTTCCTGTCGCGAAACTGGCCCCGGCGATCATCAAGTCGTCGATGATCGATTACGCGATCTGGAGCTACAGCGAGGAACGCGCGAAGCTGGACAACCCGGTATCCGCCTGGTTCTGCGCCGATGTCAGCGTCGCGGAGGCGACCCTGGAAGCGATCGAGGCCATGGGCGTAAAGGCGGCCATCGTCACGGCGCAGACGCCGATCAACGAGCGGATGCGGCTGCTGGCGAGCCACGAGCATGGCGAGGTCGAGGCGATGGTCTCCGTCGGCGTGCTGGCGGAAGGCTGGGACAATCCCCATTGCAATATCATCGTCCATCTTCGGCCGACCCTGTCCAAGGTGCTGTGGGGCCAGTCGGTCGGGCGCGGGCTGCGCTCGGCGCCCGGCAAGGACAAATGCGTCGTCATCGATGTCAGTTCGAACTGGAGCACCTTCGGGCCGGTGGAAAAACTCGAATGGAGCCTGTGGAGCCACCGGCGCTCCTATCTGCAGTTCATGAACCGGTTCAACTGGATCGGGCTGCAACAGGATGGCGAGAATGGCGGCGATATCTATCTGCTGTGCAAGAACGAACTGCCGAACCGGGTGCGCTGTTCGCATATCTACAAGAAGAACGCCTATCAGGACGATACCTGCCCGGTCTGCGGCGTCTATGCGGCGACCGATATCTACAAGGAGCAGAAGCTCGACAGCACGCTGAACGAAAGCAGCCTGCACCGGCTGTTCTTCGAACGCGTGCCGAAGGTGTTCGAGGAAATGGACCTGTCGATCTGGAGCAGCCTCGGCCGCTCCGCCTGGAACACGGCCAACGGCAAGGAACAGGTCTTCCTCGCCTTCTGCATGGCGTTCCAGCAGGTGTCCGCCGAACCGACCCAGACAGAGTCCGAATACTGGAGTACGGCGCTGGAGGCGGAGGCGAAGATTCGCGGCTATCTGGTGGAGAATAATATCCAGATCGTGAAGCAGGGCGAATTCCGGCTAGCGGTTCTGGCCGACGGCATGCTGGCCGGGCGGGAAGTGCGGACCCTCCAGGCGCATTACGGGATTTCGCTATGCGGCACCGTCTTCGAGACCCACACGCTGGACGAGAACGAACGCAAATACCAGAAGGCGATCCGCGTGGCCGAACGGCTGGCGGTGATCGGCTGTTCGCCGCGGGACAATCTGCCCTATTTCAAGGCGTCGGAGCACCTGGCGAAGCACGGCAAGCGCTAGCAGGCTGCTGAAAAAGTATTTTGAGGA
>JAQCHR010000108.1 GCA_027619655.1 Pseudomonadota bacterium | reverse complement strand
GGTAGGATTTGAACCTACGACCTTCAGGTTATGAGCCTGACGTTTAATATTGACTGAGCCGAGGGCCGACTGGCTTATTTTGAAACTGCCTAAACTTATTGGCCTCGCAGCGCTATGATTGTGAGCCTATAGCGAGCCTAAAGGTAGGGGAAAATAAATAACCCATTTAAATTATGTTTAATTTAAATGGGTTATTGGTGGGCTGTGCAGGATTCGAACCTGCGACCCGCTGATTAAGAGTCAGCTGCTCTACCAACTGAGCTAACAGCCCCCAAAAACGCCGGTCATATTTCCGGGTTTAATGTACGTTGCCGGCGCCGGTCGCTGAAAACAGAACCCTTTCCGGCAGGCGCGCCGGGTATAGCAAAGCGATTACGGTTTGTCGATAGCGGGGAAACGGCCGCAATGAGGCGATTTGCGTTAGCCAAACCCGAACGCCCGGTACCAGACGCGACCCAGCAGCTCGTGGATGGCGTAATAGCTGTTCCGCAGCGCCTTTGCCGAGGGGATGAATATCGCCGGGTCGAGTTCCATGCTGTCCGTATTCGTATACCCCGCGGCAACGGGCCATACGGTGAAACCGGCGGCGCGGAATGCCGCGATGGCCCGGGGCAGGTGCCAAGCCTGTGTGACGACGTATACCGAACGAATCCCGAGCGGGGCCAGGATTTCTGCGCTGAATGTCGCGTTTTCCATCGTCGTCGCCGATCTGTCTTCCACCCAGGCGGCGGCCATCCCGAAATCGCGTTGCAGTGAGTCGGCCATCAGGCGACCGACTGGCGGACGGTTTTCATGCCTGCCGCTGCCGCCGGTCACCAGGAGGGGCAGTCCGGTCTCCCGGTGGCGCCGGGCCGCGAACCGCAGCCGTTCCAGTGTCATGGAGTCGACCGTCACGGCGTCCCCTGCCGGCTGCAGGGCCAGATAGCCGGCGGACAGGACGACGATCGCCTGGGGCGGGGCCGCTTGCGGTCCCGGCGCCGCAATCCCGGCCTCCAGCGCCTTCAGCAAATGGGATGAAACGAACGCGTTGCTGAGCAGGCAGAGGGCGACAAACCCCGTCGCGATCAGGATCTTTCCCGACCGGCGCCGGCGCAGCAGATAACCGGCAATCACGAGGACAAGCAGATTTGCCGGCGGCAAGGCCAGTTCTTTGATCAGGCTATACATCTTCAGGGGTCATTGCGTCGCTGCGTGTTGAATGGCATGCCGGACGTGCGCCTATACCGGCGTGAAAGACGTCATCGTCCCTCGCCGCTGCGGCCCATGCGGACATCCCGATGGATATAGACGCAGATCACCAGCCCGAATCCCGCCATTACCGTAAGCATCGCCGTACCGCCATAGGAAATCAGCGGCAACGGCAATCCGACGACGGGCAGCAGGCCCATCACCATCGCGATATTGATGAAGACGAACAGGAAGAAGGTGAAGGTAACGCCGATGGCGACAAGCCGCCCAAAGTGATTGCTGCTGCGCAGCGCAATGGCGACGCTGTAGAGGCAGAGCAGTGTATAGAGGCAGAGCAGCGCCAGTCCACCGGCAAGGCCGAATTCCTCGGCAAGCATGGTAAAGATGAAATCGGTCTGCTTTTCGGGGAGGAAACTGAGATGGCTTTGCGTGCCTTGCATGAAGCCGCGGCCAAACACGCCGCCGGACCCCAGCGCAATCTTTGACTGCAGGATGTGATACCCGGCGCCCAGCGGGTCGCGTTCCGGTGTCAGGAAGGTCAGGATGCGGTCCTTCTGATAGGAATGCAGGAAGGTCCATGCGACGGGTACGGCCGTCGCGCCGGCGGCGACCACCAGCGCAAATTTCCACAACCGAACGCCGGCGGCAAAAAAGACAGCGCCGCCGCCCATCAGAATTAGCAACGCAGTTCCCAGGTCGGGCTGGCGCAGGACCAGCGCAAAGGGAACGCCTACAAGCGCCAGTGGCGTGATCAGGGTGATCGGGTTGCTGATATCCTCGATATTGAGGCGATGAAAATAGCGTGCAAGCGCCAGAACCAGGGCGATTTTTATGAATTCGGAAGGCTGTATCTGAAAAAACCCTAATTCGACCCACCGTTTCGCGCCGCCCTTGACGACACCGGCAAATTCGACGCCCAGCAGCAGGATCAGCGTCAGCCCGTAAATGGTATAGGCGTAGCGCAGCCAGATTCGGATGTCGATCAACGCGATGCCGATCATGATGACGAGGCCGACTCCGAAGCGGATCATCTGCGCCGAGGCCCAGGGGGTGAAGCTGCCGTTGGCGGCGGAATACAGCATGGCGAATCCGATTCCGGCGACCAGCACGATCAGCAGGACCAGCGACCAGTTAATCTGCCAGATTTTCCGGGTCAGCGTTAACTGGGATGCGTTTCGGTCGTTTCCGGCAATCATAATGGCGGCGCCTTGGCGGGCCGGCTGGAATCCGCCACCGGGCCGGGCGCATTCCGCCGGGCCGAATTGCTGCGTTGCGCTTCTTCCAGCAGGGCGCTCGCGATGGGGGCCGCCGCTGTAGAGCCGCCGCCGCCATGTTCGACCACCACCGCCACCGCGTATTGTGGCGCGTTGACCGGCGCGAAGCCGACAAACAGCGCGTGATCGCGTTCCTTCCAGGGAATGTCGTCGTTTTTTCGGACGCCGCCGTCGCGTTCGGCCATGCTGATCCGCCGAACCTGGGACGTGCCGGTTTTGCCGCCCATCGCCATGGCCGGATCCAGGATACGGGATTTCTTGGCCGTGCCCCGGGGGTGATTGACGACCTGATCCATCGCGTCCATGACAATCTTGCGCGCATTCTCGGATACGCCGATGTCTATGAAGTCGGGCGCGGCGGGATTTTCCTCACCCGCGTCATGTGGCGGGGTTGCCAACACCAGCTGCGGTTTTACGGCTTTGCCGCCATTCACCAGACGCGCGGTCATGACCGCGAGCTGCAATGGCGTCGCGAGAACGTAACCCTGTCCGATCGCGGCGATAAGTGTTTCGCCCTTGTGCCAGGGTTGATCATAGGTCGCGCGTTTCCAGGCGCGGGTCGGCATCAGTCCGGGTTTTTCCTCGGAAAGTTCGAATTCAAACCGGGCGCCCAGACCCATTCGTTCCGCCATCTCGGAAATGCGGTCCACGCCCAGCTTCAACGCGATATCATAAAAATACACGTCGCATGATTCTCGGATGGCACCGTGAATATCCATATGGCCGTGGCCATGTTTTTTCCAGCAATGGAACTGCCGGTTGCCGAGTTTGGTGAAGCCGCGACAGAAGACCAGGTATTCGGGATCGATCCCTGCGTCCAGCGCGGCAAGCGCGGCGACAATCTTGAAGGTCGATCCTGGCGGGTATTGTCCCGCGATTGCCTTGTTGGTGAGCGGTGCATACGGGTTGCCGACCAGTTCGCGCCATTCGTCGCCTTTCAGCCCCTCGCTGAATGCGTTGGGATTGAATCCGGGCGACGACACCATGGCAAGGATATCGCCACGATGTACGTCCATGACGACGGCAGCCCCGCTGTTTTCCTTGGCCAGAATGTCCGCGGCATAGGTTTGCAGCCCGGAATCGAGAGTCAGCGATATTTCCGATCCGGGTTCGCCTTCGTCCCGCTCCAGTTCGCGAATGACCCGCCCGAAAGCGTTGACCTCAACCTGGCTGTTTCCTCCCTTGCCGCGAAGCGTGGTGTCGAAAAATCGCTCGACCCCGCGTTTGCCGATACGAAAGCCCGGCAACTCCAGGACCGGGGCACCGGTCAGGTTCTTTTCGGAAACGGCAGCGACATATCCCATGACATGGCTGGCGACGCTACCCAGCGGATAGTATCGGGACAGGCCCACGTCGATGCTGACCCCGGGCAGGTTGGGTGCATTAACTTCCAGCCGGCTGACTTCATGCCAGGTGAGGTTCTCGCTCACGGTTACCGGGACGAAGGCCCGCCGCCGCTTGATGTCGCGCAAAATCCGGTCCAGATCGAATGAACCGGGATCGAGCAGGCTTTCCAACCGATCCAGCGTCGCGGCGACATCGTCGACCTGTTCGCGGATAATGACGACCCGGTAATTCTGTACATTGATCGCCATCGGGGCGCCGAAACGATCGATGATCCGGCCACGCGGCGGCGCCAGCAGCCGCAGGTTGATGCGGTTTTCTTCCGCCAGCGTCCGGTATCTGTCGGACTGCAGCACCTGAAGGTAATACATCCGCGCGCCCAGCCCGGCGAACAGCACCAGCTGGCCGCCGGTCAACATCGCAGCCCGGCGGCTGAAAATCTTTTCGCGCGACTTGTCCGTTGTCACGTCACACCGTTTCCTGAGGCAGAGAGCGTTGAATGCGCACAAACAGCCACGCAACCGTCGGATATAACGCTACGGTCATGAAATACCGGAAATAGACCGGCTGTGGCGAAACGAGTGTCTCCAGATAAATCGACATCAGGGCCCATTCGATTATCTGCGCCACAGCGGCGACAACCATGAATCCCCACCAGATCACCGCGAAGGATTTGTTGTAGAAAAACCGCCGCTGGGTGACGCAGAGACCAAAGACTCCCAGCAGAATGAAAGCGTTCAGTCCCAGCGGCATGCCGGCAAGGATATCCAGGAACAGGCCGATGCCGAACACGGCGGTTGCAGGCAGCAGATCGGTGCGATGCAGCGCCCAGAAATAGACCGACATCAATACCAGCATCGGCATGACAAAACTGGCCTCGGGCAGGCGCAGCGGCATGACGCTGACAATGACCATGCAGAATGTCACCAGGACCGGGGTCATGTTGCGCAACAAAACGTCGAGCTGTTGCCAAATTGTCGTTTTCATCGCGTCGACAGGGTCCCTAAATATTCACCCGGATCACCATAACGGCATGGCCGCCAGTTTTTGTGTCCACCCGTCAGGCAGCATCCGGGCTTCGCGTCTTTTTTTCCGGTACACTGCCTGCGGCAATGTTCGGGGTTCGCAACGCAACCTGCCGGACCGGAAAGCCTGTGCGCGACTAGTCCGGTTCCGCCGGCGCGTCGGTCCGGCGGGGGGCATCGTCCAGCGCTCCCACAAGACCGAAATCCATTATACGCACATATTCCAGTCGATTGGATGAAACAAACGTCTCGACACGGATATCATTGGGCGCAGCGCTGGCGACAATGCCGACCGGAAGGCCGGGCGGGAATACGCCGCCCTGTCCCGAGGTAACGACGCGGGCGCCAACCGGTACATTCGCGTTGGCGACCAGGTAGGCGATTTTGGGCTGGCTGGTGTTGTCGCCGGCCAGAACGGCCCTTTCGCGATCGTCGCCGACGGCGACCGGAATGCGGCTGTTCAGGTCATTGATCAGGAGGATGCGCGATACGCGCTCGCCGGTTTCAACGATCCGGCCGATAAGGCCCTCACCGATGACAACCGGCAACCCCTTTCGGACGCCGTCGCGACGCCCGGCATTGACCAGCATGGTGCGGACGAAGGATCCGCCGGTTTCGGCAATTATGCGCGCGGAAATGAACGTCGCCTCGGGCGCCGGTACGTAGTTCAGCAGGCTGTGCAGGCGGGCGTTCTCTGCGGCCAGTTCGCGCGCGGCGGCTTGCCATTGCAGCAGCCGGGAATTTTCCAGCCGCAGCGCTGCGTTCTCTTCGCGAAGATGCATCAGATGCCGGGCTTCATCGACGATGGCGGCGCCCGTGGCGACCGGCTTCGACGCCGCGTCGAGAAGCGGCGCGAATGCGTCGGTGACCCAGATGCGGGCGCGATCGAAAATTTGCGGATCCGCCTTGCCGACCATCAGCACGGTTCCGGCGGCAAGCAGCAGAAACAGAAACGCGAATCGCTGCGCCAGGGCGCGCAGCGGCGCCGCAACCCGTTGGATTGATTCAGGCCGTTTCGCCAATTGTCACAATATCCCTTGCTGGCCGGTTGTCCGGCGCCGCCGCGGGCGGGAATCAGTCATTACTGATCAACACGGTCTTGAGCGTCTTCATTTCCTCCAGGCATTGACCGGTACCCAGCGCGACGCAGGATAACGGGTCGTCGGCGATGGAGACCGGCAACCCGGTTGCATGCCGCAACACGAAGTCGAGATTGCCCAGCAGCGCGCCGCCGCCGGTCAGCACGATGCCCTTGTCGACGATATCCGCGGCGAGTTCCGGCGCGGTGTGTTCCAGCGCGACCTTCACGGCTTCGACGATGGCGCCGACCGGCTCGGCCAGGCTTTCGGAGATCTGCCTTTCGCTGATGAACAGTTCCTTCGGCACGCCGTTCATCAGGTCGCGGCCCTTGATTTCCATGATATTGCCCTCGCCTTCCTCGGGCGGGCAGGCGGATCCGATTTCCTTCTTGATCCGCTCGGCGCTGCTTTCGCCGACCAGCAGGTTATGGTTGCGCCGGATATAGGCGATGATGGCTTCATCCATCTTGTCGCCACCGACGCGGACCGAACGGGAGTAAACGATGCCGCCCAGCGACAGGACCGCAACCTCGGTCGTGCCGCCGCCGATATCGACGATCATCGACCCGGTCGGTTCCGTCACCGGCAACCCGGCGCCGATCGCGGCGGCCATGGGTTCCTCAATCAGAAAAACCCGGCGCGCACCGGCGGCTTCGGCGGAATCCTCGATGGCCCGGCGCTCGACGGCGGTTGATCCGGACGGCACGCAGACAATGACCTGCGGGCTCGCGAAGCTGCGCCGGTTATGTACCTTGCGGATGAAATGCTTGATCATTTCTTCGGCAACTTCGAAGTCGGCGATAACGCCATCGCGCAGCGGCCGGATCGCCTGAATATTTCCGGGTGTCCGTCCAAGCATCATTTTTGCTTCGTCACCGACAGCCAATACCTGCTTTCGCCCCTTGGTTTCTACAATGGCGACTACCGACGGTTCGTTCAGCACAATACCGCGGCCCTTTACGTAGACCAGCGTATTGGCGGTTCCGAGATCGATTGCCATATCGGCGGACAACATACCGAGAATGCGTGAAAACATGGTTACCGACTTACCCCCAAAATTCCCGGTTAGAGCACGGACAGGACGCTGGAAAACGAACTTCTCGTATCTCACCCGATGGCCGGATTATCACTGTCTGTACCTGTTCAACTGTATCGGGTCACTGTAATTAAGCCCGAATATCGTTAACGTATAGTAATCATTTAGAAGAATGAATGAAAACGCATATATTCGATAAAGAGTCAGGGATGCGACCTTTTAAATTCGCGGCCCGTTGAGTTTCGCCGTGCTGTTACCAAAGACGCCCGCAACGCAAAAAGGCGTTGCGGGCGTCCAAAGTTATGCGGAAGGCGTTGGCCGGATCAGTTCTTCGACTTGTCGACCAGGGCGTTCTGCGCGATCCAGGGCATCATGCCGCGCAGGCGCGCACCGACTTCCTCAAGCGAGTGTTCGCTGGACAAACGCCGTTCCGCCTTGAGCCGAGGCTGGCCGGCGCCGCATTCGCTCATCCAGTTGGAGACGAACTTGCCCTGCTGGATGTCGCTCAGGATTCCCTTCATGGCCTTCTTGGTGTCTTCGGTGATAACCCGCGGGCCGCTTTCATAATCGCCGAATTCCGCCGTATTCGAGACGGAATAGCGCATGTTTGCGAGGCCGCCTTCATAGATCAGGTCGACGATCAGCTTCACTTCGTGCACGCATTCGAAATAGGCCATTTCCGGCGCATATCCGGCTTCGACCAGGGTTTCGTAACCGGCCTGGATCAGCGATGTCAGGCCGCCGCACAGCACGGCCTGTTCCCCGAACAGGTCGGTTTCGCATTCTTCCTTGAAGGTTGTCTCGATAATGCCGGCGCGGCCGCCGCCGATGGCGCTGGCATAGGACAGGCCGATGTCATGGGCGTTGCCGGACGCATCCTGGTTGACCGCAATCAGGCAGGGAACGCCGGCGCCACGCTGGTATTCGGAACGGACGGTATGGCCCGGCCCTTTCGGGGCAATCATGAAGACGTCGATATCCGTGCGCGGCTCGATCAGGTTGAAATGGATTGACAGGCCATGCGCAAACGCGATCGCCGCGCCGGGCCGCAGGTTGGGGCCGAGCTCCGTTGCATACAGGTCGCGCTGGATTTCATCGGGCGCGAGGACCATTACCACATCGCCCCATTTTGCGGCATCTGCGGCGGTCATGACCTTGAAGCCTGCGCTCTCGGCTTTCTTTGCGGACCCGGAACCCGGACGCAAGGCCACCGCGACTTCCTTTACGCCGCTGTCGCGCAGGTTCATTGCATGGGCATGGCCCTGGCTGCCATAGCCGACGATGACGACTTTCTTGCCCTTGATCAGATTGACGTCGGCATCACGATCATAATAAACGCGCATGGTATCTCTTCCTCGCTAAATAGATAAATCCGGCCACGAATGGCATTACAGAACGCGCTTTTAAAGGACCTCGGACCCCCGGGCAATGGCGACGGCGCCGCTGCGGGCAACCTCGACCTTGCCCAATGCGCGCATCAGGTGGGTAAACGAATCGATCTTTTCCTTCGATCCGGTGACTTCGAAGACGAAGGATTCCGTTGTTGTGTCGGCAACATTGGCGCGGAAGATGTCCGCGATCCGCAACGATTCCCGCCGCGCCTCGCCCGTGGCGGCGACCTTGATCAGGGAAATTTCCCGTTCGATATACGGGCCTTCCTCGGTCAGGTCATGCACGGTGCTGACCGGCACCAGCCGGTGCAGTTGCGCCTTGATCTGGTCGATGATCATGGGCGTGCCGGAGGTCACCAGTGAAATGCGGGACTGCTGTTCGTCCTCGCTTATCGTGGTCACGGTCAGGCTTTCGATATTGTAGCCGCGGCCGGAAAACAGGCCGACGACACGGGCCAGGACGCCGGGTTCGTTGTCCACGATCACGGCCATGGTGTGCCGTTCGATCACGTCGGAACCGATCTTGTCGGGAAAAATACTAGCCATCAGACCAGCACCTGTCCGGCTGCAGAAACAGGATTGGCGTTCTTGTCCGCGGTGTTCAGCAGCATGTCGTTATGCGCAGCACCTGACGGGATCATCGGAAAGACGTTTTCCGTCTGGTCGACGCAGATATCGGCAATGATGGGCCGCGGTGTATTGATCATCTCTTCGATGACCCCATCCAATTGACCCGGGTTCTCCGCCCGCAGCCCGACGCCGCCGAAGGCTTCCGCCAGCTTGACGAAATCCGGCAGCGCCTCGGAATAGGTTTCCGAATAGCGGCCGCCATGCAGTAGCTCCTGCCATTGCCGGACCATCCCCATATATTCGTTGTTGAGG
>JAQCHR010000107.1 GCA_027619655.1 Pseudomonadota bacterium | reverse complement strand
CACCATGTGGCATAGGTCGAGAACTTGTAGCCGCGGCGATATTCGAATTTATCGACCGCCTTCATCAGCCCGATATTGCCTTCCTGGATCAGGTCGAGGAACTGCAGCCCGCGATTGGTGTATTTCTTGGCAATCGAAATCACCAGCCGCAGGTTGGCTTCGACCATTTCCTTCTTGGCGCGGGCGGCTTCGCGTTCGCCCTGCTGCACGGTCTGCACGATACGGCGGAATTCGCCCATCGGCATATTGGCCTCGGTCGCGATTTCGACGATGGCGGCCCGCAGCTCCTTGATCTCGTCGCGATGCTTGGTCGCGAATTCCTTCCACCCCTTGGCCTTGACCCGCGAGACCGCGTTCAGCCAGTGCGGATCCATCTCGTGGCCGTAATAACGCTGCAGGAAGTCTTCACGCTTCACGCCCGCATTCATCGACAGCCGCATCAGCCGCCCTTCGAGCCCTGTCAGCTTCTTGCTGTACCCGTACAGCTGATGCATCAGCTGTTCGATCTTGGCGTTGTTCAGACGTACCTGCTCCATCGATTCCAGCAGGTCCTTGCGGTGCCGCTCATAGGTCCGCTCGGTCGATTTTGAAACCGCTTCGCCTTTTTGCAGCGCGGCCAGACGTTTGTCCTGTGCGCGGTGCAGTTTCAGGTAGGCGGTGGAAATCCTTTCGAACCGTTCGAGAACTTCCGGCTTCAGCGCCTGCTCCATCGCCGCCAGCGAAAGCGAGGCTTCTTCCTCGTCGTCCTCGTCATCATCATCGTCGTCGCTATCGTCGTCGTCGTCATCTTCGTCATCGTCGCTATCCGCGGCGGCAGGCAGACCCGCGCCATTGACGGGAGCGACGATGCCTTCGCTGTCCGGGCCGCCGCTATAGGTCGCGTCAAGATCGATGACGTCGCGCAGCAACACCTTTCCTTCCATCAGCGCATCATGCCAATGGGTGATCGCCTGCATGGTCAACGGGCTTTCGCACAGCGCGCCGATCATTTTTTCGCGGCCCGCCTCGATCCGCTTTGCGATGGCGATTTCGCCTTCCCGCGACAGCAACTCCACATTGCCCATTTCGCGCAGGTACATCCGGACGGGATCGTCAGTCCGGCCGATTTCATCATCCTGGAGATTGCCGGCAACGCGCCCGGAATCTTCCGACGACTCGGCCGCCTTGTCGCCGGAATCTTCGGTTTCTTCCCCGTCGACGACATTGATGCCCATTTCGGAGAGCATCGTCATGGTGTCTTCGATCTGCTCGGACGACACCTGGTCCTGCGGCAGAATCGCGTTCAGCTCATCAATGGAGATATAGCCACGCTCCTTGGCCTTCGCCAGGAGCTTCTTCACTTCCTGGCCCAGCCCGTCCATCAGGGGTCCGTCAGACGATTCTTCCGTGGTCTCCGGTGCCTGAACCTGCGATGTCGTCGCTTTCGTTGCCATCCAGTACTATCTCCACCTCATGCGGCCTGCCTAAGCCAGGGGCTGGCAGGTCAGACGCGCCGTTGTCGGCCTATTCATCTATATCGGCAAGCAGTCGATCGCTTTCAATTGCATCGCGCCTCGCCGCAAATACTCTCGCCTCATCTTCCACCGATGCGGATTCTGCAGCAGTCCGGCCCAGCGCCGCGACTTCGTTTTTAAGACGTTCCTGCACCCGCCGGCCGATCAAATGTCCCAGCCCTTCCCGCGCGCCCTCAACTGTTGCATCGGGTGCGGCGAAGGGCGCCAAGACATAAACCTGCCGCTCCAGAACGCCATCCAGCAGGCGCTCGTCACCACCTTGTGAGAAATGGGCTTTAATCGCCGCCAAATCAAGGTCTATACGCTCGGCAAACAGGTTTTGAAGCCGCTGGAGAACTTTGTCAAGATCGGGGTCGAAGGTCAAAGCGCCCAGCGCCTCGGCAAATTCATCCCGCAATGCGGGGTGATTGATCATCGCCGCGAGGACTGCCTGTTGCGCCCGCCGATTCATCCCCCCCAGATTGCGCCGCAGGCTGTTGCCGCTGCCCCGGTTCGGCGCCGCGGCGCGGCCCTGGCCGCCGCGTTTCGACCGGAAGGTTGTCCATAACCGTTCGCGGAACATGGCCCTGTAGTATTCCTGTACCGTTGCATCGGTTATCGTATATGCCCGCTTCATCAGCCGCGCCTGCAGATCCGCGCGGCGTTCCGGCGTATCGGGCGCGACGGCCCCCGCCTCGATATCCCAGACGATATCCGATAGCGGACGGGCTGCTTCGAGCACCTGACGCATGGCGCCGACGCCCTGCCGCGCGACAAGGCTGTCCGGGTCATCGCCGGCGGGCAGCATCGCAAACCGCAGCGATTTGCCCGGCTGCAGCAGTTGCAGCGCCCGTTCCGCGCCTCGGCCCGCCGCGCGCTGGCCGGCAGTATCCCCGTCGAAACACAGCACCGGTTCCGGGGCAAGCTGCCACAAGGCCCTGATCTGGTCCTCGGTCAGCGCCGTACCCAGCGGCGCGACAGCCGATTCAATGCCCGCCTGCGACAGGGCGATAACATCCATATAGCCTTCCGTCACGACGATCTGGCCGGATTCGAAACTGGCCTTGCGCGCATTGGCGTAGTTGTAAAGCGTGCGCCCCTTGTCAAACAGCGCGGTATCCGGCGAATTGATGTATTTCGCGGCCTTGGCGTCGCCCATCATCCTGCCGCCGAAGGCAATGACCCGGCCCTGGCGGTCCGTGATGGGAAACATCACCCTGTCGCGAAAGAACGGATAGGGCGCGCGGCCGTCATCCGGGCGCCGCAGCAACCCCGCCTCGAGCATCGAAACTGCCGATGCGCCGGCGGCCGTCAGCGCGGCCTGCAACCCGCCGCCGCCATCGGGCGCGAAGCCCAGCCGGAAGCGGCGGATCGTTTCATCGCGCAGCCCGCGCCCACGCAGATAATCCAGCGCCGCACGGCCTGCCGGCGTCCGAAGCTGCGCCTCGTACCACGCGCAGGCCGCTTCCATGACCTCGTGCAGCCCCGCCTGGCGCTGCGCCTGTTCGCGTGCTTCCGGGGTTTCCACCGGGATATCCAGCCCCGCGTCATTGGCGAGCTGTTCCACCGCTTCGGGAAAGGAGAGGCCGCTGGTATTCATCACGAAGGAAATCACGTCGCCATGCGCGCCGCAGCCGAAACAGTGATAAAAGCCCTTTTCCTCATTGACCGTGAAGGATGGCGATTTTTCGTTGTGGAACGGACACAGGCCGGTATGTTCCCGGCCCTTGCGGGTCAGCCTGACGCGCTTGGAAACCACATCCGCCAGCCCCGTCCGGGCGCGGATATCCTCCAGCAATCGATTCGGAAACGCCATAAACCCGGACCTGCCTTGTCAGCGTTCATCGGTGGATCATAGCAGGCCGAACCCGCCCGCCGGCAATACAAAGTCGCCGGTCAGCCCAACCGTTTCTTGGCGATCGCGCCGGCCTTGCCAAAGTCCATCTGCCCGGCATGGCGCTCGCGCAGCGCCGCCATGACCTTGCCCATCCATTTCAGACCGTCGGCGCCGATTTCGGCGATAACGGCGTCAACCGCCGCCTCGATTTCCGTGTCGCCCAACTGGCGCGGCAGAAACCGTTCGATGATCTCGATTTCGTCGCGTTCCTGCTGGGCCAGTTCGGGACGATTGCCTTTTTCGTACATGGCGATGCTGTCATGGCGCTGCTTCACCATCGTCTGGAGCATCGCCAGAATCTCGGCGTCGCCCGCCTCTTCGGCATCGTTGCCGCGGATCGCGATATCCTTCTCCTTCAACGCGGCCCGTATCAGCCGAATCGTGGATATGGCGCATTTATCCTGCGCCTTCATCGCTTCCTTTAATGCGTCGTTCAGCGCGTCGCGCACCGTTCAACACCCCTCTTTATTGAATACCCGTTGGGACGTGAAGTGGGACGGTAAACGATCACAATCCAGATGGCAACCTTGCACAAAATTGCAACTTATTGATATTAAACGAATATTTTAATGGAAATACCTTGACCGCAAGCCGCGATTTGCTTAGAACACCGACCAACTAAACACACGCAACCGGCACGAATTTGCCCTCGCGGGCTAATTTTCGTGGCGAATCAGCGCCATGCGTCCCGTCAACCCTCACACGAACGCGGTTACCCCTATGCCGACACCGATACTGACGCCCGCCACGCCGCCCGAAGGCAGCACGGCAGCGTTGATTCTGGCCGACGGCAGCGTCTTCTGGGGCCACGGCATCGGCGCGGAGGGTAAGGCCGGCGGCGAAATCTGCTTCAACACCTCGATCACCGGCTATCAGGAAACGATGACCGACCCGTCCTATGCCGGGCAGGTCATCACGTTCACCTTCCCGCATATCGGCAATATCGGCACCAATCCCGAGGATATCGAAACCGTCACCCCGGCGGTGCGGGGCTGCGTCCTGCGCGCCGCGATTACCGAACCGGCCAATTTCCGGGCAACCCAGCATCTTGACGCCTGGATGCGCAGTCATGGCCTGGTCGGCATAACCGGCGTGGATACCAGGCGGCTGACCCGGCGGATCCGCGACCTCGGCGCGCAACAGGCAATCGTCCTGCACGATCGCTCGGGAACATTCGACATCGCCGCTGCCCGGACCGAAGCGATGAACTGGCCGGGGCTCGAGGGCATGGATCTGGCGAAGACGGTCAGTTGCACACAGACCTATTCCTGGAACGAAACGCGCTGGGCGCTGGGCCAGGGCTACGGCCGGCAGGAAAACCCGCGCTTCAAGGTTGTCGCGGTCGATTACGGCGCCAAACGCAATATCCTGCGCTGCCTCGCCAGCCTTGGCTGCGACGTGACGGTCGTTCCCGCAACGGCCACGCATCAGGAAATCATGCAGCACCAGCCGGATGGCGTGTTCCTGTCGAACGGGCCGGGCGACCCCGCGGCAACCGGCGAATACGCTGTTCCGGCCATCCGCGGCGTGATCGATTCCGGCACCCCGGTCTTCGGTATCTGCCTTGGCCACCAGATGCTGGCGCTGGCGCTGGGCGCCCGGACGGAAAAAATGCATCACGGCCATCGCGGCGCCAACCACCCGGTGCAGGACCTGCAGACCGGCAAGGTCGAAATCACCAGCCAGAACCACGGCTTCGTCGTCGATCCGGAATCGCTGCCGGCCAATGTCGAAATCACCCATAAATCGCTTTTTGACGGCACGGTGGAAGGCATCCGGGTAAAGGACCGCCCGATCTTCAGCGTCCAGCATCACCCCGAGGCATCGCCGGGGCCGCAGGACAGCCACTATCTGTTCGACCGCTTCATGACGATGATGGACGAGAACCGCTGAGCCATGCCCAAACGTACCGACATAAAATCCATCCTCATCATCGGCGCCGGACCGATCGTCATCGGCCAGGCCTGCGAGTTCGATTATTCCGGCACCCAGGCCTGCCGCGCGCTGAAGGAAGAGGGCTACCGGGTCATCCTGGCGAATTCGAACCCGGCGACGATCATGACCGACCCGGGGCTGGCTGACGCAACCTATGTGGAGCCGATCACACCGGACATGGTGCGCCGGATCATCGAGCGGGAACGGCCCGACGCGCTGCTGCCGACCATGGGCGGGCAGACCGGCCTGAATACCGCGATGGCGCTGGTCGCGGACGGCACGCTGGAACGGCTGGGTGTGGAGCTGATCGGCGCCAATGGCGAATCCATCGACAAGGCCGAGGACCGGCAGAAATTCCGCGTGGCGATGGAAAAGATCGGGCTCGAATGCCCGCGCTCCACGGTCGTGCACGACATGCAGGGAGCCCTCGAGGCATTGGAATATGTCGGCCTGCCGACGATCATCCGGCCGTCCTTCACCATGGGCGGCACCGGCGGCGGCATCGCCTATAACAAGCAGGAATTCGCTGAGCTGATCGAAGGGGGGCTGCGCGCCTCGCCGACAAAGGAAGTGCTGGTCGAGGAATCGGTGCTGGGCTGGAAGGAATACGAGATGGAGGTCGTCCGCGACAAGGCGGACAACTGCATCATCGTCTGTTCGATCGAGAACATCGACCCCATGGGCATCCATACCGGCGATTCGATCACGGTCGCCCCGGCGCTGACCCTGACGGACAAGGAATACCAGATCATGCGCAACGCCTCGATCGCGTGCCTGCGCGAGATTGGGGTCGATACCGGCGGATCGAACGTGCAGTTCGCGGTCAGCCCGGAAACCGGGCGGCTGCTGGTGATCGAAATGAACCCGCGCGTGTCGCGCTCCTCGGCGCTGGCGTCGAAGGCGACAGGTTTCCCCATCGCCAAGGTCGCGGCGAAGCTGGCGGTCGGCTACACGCTGGATGAAATCGACAACGACATTACCAAGGTCACGCCGGCGAGCTTCGAGCCGACCATCGACTATGTCGTCACGAAGATCCCCCGCTTCACCTTCGAGAAATTCCCCGGCGCCGAGCCGCTGCTGACCACATCGATGAAATCCGTCGGCGAGGCCATGTCGATCGGCCGCACCTTCCCCGAGAGCCTGCAGAAGGCGCTGCGCTCCATGGAAACCGGGCTGACCGGGCTGAACGAGGTGGAGATCGACGGCGCCCATGATGGCGACCCGGACGCGGTTCGCGCAGCCCTGGCGAGACCGGTTCCCGACCGGCTGCTGATCGTCGCCCAGGCGTTCCGGCACGGGCTGACCGTCGACCAGATCTACAGCGCCTGCAAGATCGACAAATGGTTCCTGCTCCAGATCAAGGGGCTCGTGGAAATCGAGGAAACCGTCCGCCGCGACGGCTTGCCGGACACTTACCTCGGCATGCTGCGGCTTAAATCCCAGGGTTTCGCGGATGCGCGCCTGGCGGAACTGACCGGGCTGAGCGAAGCCGAGGTCACGGCGCGCCGCAGCGCGCTCGCCGTATTCCCGACCTACAAGCGCATCGATACCTGCGCCGCCGAATTTCCCGCGCTGACGCCCTATATGTATTCAAGCTACGAAGGCGACGGCAGCGGCCCGCCGGAATGCGAATCGGAACCCACCGACCGCACCAAGGTGCTGGTACTCGGCGGCGGCCCCAACCGGATCGGCCAGGGAATCGAATTCGACTATTGCTGCGTCCATGCGGTCTTCGCGCTCGCGGAAGCGGGCTACGAGACCATCATGGTCAACTGCAACCCCGAAACCGTCTCCACCGACTACGACACGGCCGACCGGCTGTATTTCGAGCCGCTGACCGCGGAAGATGTGCTGGCGGTCATTCGCACCGAGCAGCAGAAGGGTGATTTTCACGGCGTCATCGTCCAGTTCGGCGGCCAGACGCCGCTGAGTCTGGCGGCGGCGCTGGCGGAAGCCGGGGTCCCGATCCTGGGCACGGCGCCGGATTCCATCGATCTTGCCGAAGATCGTGAACGCTTCCAGAAGCTGCTCCAGAAACTGGGACTGCGCCAGCCGCCGAACGGCACCGCGACTTCGCTGGCGCAGGCCGAACGCATCGCTGAGGATGTCGGCTACCCGGTGCTGATCCGCCCCTCCTATGTTCTGGGCGGCCGGGCCATGGAGCTGGTACACGACATTCACGGGCTGCAGCGCTACATGGCGACGGCGGTCAAGGTTTCGGGCAAGCATCCGGTGCTGATCGACCGGTTCCTGCGCGACGCCATCGAAATCGACGTCGATGCGATCTGCGACGGCACGGATGTGTACGTCGCCGGCATCATGGAACATATCGAGGAAGCGGGCATCCATTCCGGCGACAGCGCCTGCTCGCTGCCGCCGTATTCCCTGTCCGAAGAGGTCATGGCGGAAATCCGTCGGCAGACCGAAATGCTGGCCCATGGGCTGAATGTCGTCGGGCTGATGAATATCCAGTACGCGATCAAGGATGGCGACGTCTACATCATCGAGGTAAACCCCCGCGCCAGCCGCACCGTGCCCTTCGTCGCCAAGGCGACCGGCGTGCCGATCGCCAAGATCGCCGCCCGGGTCATGGCCGGCGAAAAGCTGGCTGATTTCGACCTAGACGGCCATCCGATCGGCAAGCATGTCGCCGTCAAGGAAGCGGTGTTTCCCTTTGCCCGGTTTACCGGCGTCGATGTCATGCTGGGGCCGGAAATGAAATCGACCGGCGAGGTCATGGGCTTGGACAGCGAGTTCGCCCGCGCCTTCGCCAAGGCGCAGCTCGGCGCCGGCGTCGATCTGCCGCGCGAGGGAACCGTGTTCATTTCCGTTCGCGACGAGGACAAGCCAGCGCTGACGGTCCTGGCCAAGGAACTGGTCGGCATGGGATTTGAAATCATCGGCACCAGCGGCACCGCACGTTATTTCGCGGAGCATGGGCTGGACGTCCGCACCGTCAACAAGGTGCTGGAAGGCTCGCCCCATATCGTCGATGCGATGATCGACGGCGACGTCCAGCTGATCTTCAACACAACCGAGGGCCGCAAGGCGGTGGAGGACAGCTTCAGCCTGCGCCGGACCGCCCTGATGCGGAATGTCCCCTATTACACGACCGTCGCCGGCGCGCGCGCGGCGACCCGCGCCATTCAGGCAATTCGCGCCGGGTCCCTTGAAGTTGCACCCCTGCAATCCTATTTCAGTGCCGCGTATTAATTTTTCCCGGCTTTCGAGTTTCCGACAACTTTCATGACCTGTGATATGCTAGCGTATCCATTGCCCCCCTGTAGTCAGCGGGGCTGATGGAGCGACGTTTTCATGCCAGAATTCGAGTAGGTATTTCGAATGGACACGATACAAAAATACCCGATGACCACTTCCGGCTACGACGATATGCAGGAAGAACTGCGTACGCTCAAATCCGTTGAGCGTCCCGCCGTAATCAAGGCGATCGCCGTCGCGCGCGAACACGGCGACCTGTCGGAAAACGCCGAATATCACGCCGCGCGGGAACGCCAGAGCTTCATCGAGGGCCGGATCGCGGAAATCGAGGACAAGATCAGCCGCGCTGAGGTCATCGACGTCAGCAAGCTGAGCGGAAAACGGGTGCAGTTCGGCGCCACGGTCACGATTGCCGATGAAGACACCGACGAGGAAACGACCTATCAGATCGTCGGCGAACACGAAGCCGACGTCACCAAGGGCCGCCTGTCCATCGCCGCCCCCATCGCCCGCGCGCTGATCGGCAAGAGTGTCGGCGATTCGGTCGAGGTCGTCACCCCGCGCGGCCAGAAGGACTACGAAATCATCAAGGTGCGGTTCAAGTAGGGCTGTCGCCGCTTCCCGGCGCTGGCGGGCCGCAACGTCCCGCAACCGCCTTGCGGATGATTCCGCCTGCCAGCAAACAATCCGTCCCCGTGGCGCAATCCCACACGAGGCTATGCCTCGCCGGAAC
>JAQCHR010000106.1 GCA_027619655.1 Pseudomonadota bacterium | reverse complement strand
CCGGCGATGACCGATTTCATCTTCATGGTGAAGGACAGTTCCTACATGTTCGTCACCGGCCCGGACGTGGTGAAGACGGTGACCCATGAGGAAGTAACGCATGAGGACCTCGGCGGGGCGGTCACCCACACGACCAAGTCCAGCGTTGCCGACCTGGCCTTCGACAACGACGTCGAAACCCTGCTGCAATTGCGGCGCTTCATGAGCTTCCTGCCGTCCTCGAACCGGGAAAAGCCCCCGGTCCTGCCGACCGACGATCCGCATGACCGCGCCGAAATCTCGCTGGATACGCTGGCGCCGGTAAACCCCAACCTGCCCTATGACATCAAGGAACTGATTACCAAGATCGTCGACGAGGGCGATTTCTTCGAACTGCAGCCGGAATATGCGGGCAATATCGTGATCGGGCTGGCGCGGATGGAAGGCTCGACCATCGGCATCGTCGCCAACCAGCCGATGGTGCTGGCCGGCTGCCTGGATATCGCCTCGTCGCGCAAGGCGGCCCGCTTCGTCCGCTTCTGCGACTGCTTCAACATCCCCATCGTCACGCTGGTCGATGTCCCGGGCTTCCTGCCGGGCACGGCGCAGGAATACGGCGGCATTATCAAGCACGGCGCCAAGCTGCTCTTCGCCTTTGCCGAAGCGACGGTGCCCAAGGTCACGCTGATTACCCGCAAGGCCTATGGCGGCGCCTATGACGTAATGAGCTCGAAACACCTGCGCGGCGATGTGAACTACGCCTGGCCGAATGCGGAAATCGCGGTGATGGGGCCGAAGGGCGCGGTGGAGATCATCTTCCGAGAGGATATCGGCGACGCGGACGCCATCGCGAAACGGACCGAGGAATACCGCCGGAAATTCGCCAATCCCTTCGTCGCCGGGGCGCTGGGCTATATCGACGATGTGATCATGCCGCACAATACCCGCCGCCGCATAGCCGGCGCGCTGCGCATGCTGCGCGACAAGCAGCTGGAAAACCCATGGAAGAAACACGACAACATTCCGCTTTAGCCGCGCAGAAACGGTTGCGCTGGTTCGCCCTGCACCTGATCGGCTACATTGTCGTCTCGGCCGGGGCATTCGGGCTGCACCTGCTGCTCCAGCCGGCAAGCCCGTGGTTCCTGCTGCCGCTGGTCGGCTGGGGCGCGGTGCTGGCGCTGCATGTGGCTTACGTCATGGGACTTTTCACGATATTCTCGGACCGGAAATAACCCAACCATCAATCACGAGGCCCCGCCATGCCGTCACCCCGCATCGACCTGTACAGCGATACCCAGACCCGCCCGAGCAAGGGCATGCGCGAGGCGATGGCTAATGCGGAGGTCGGCGACGAACAGCGCGGCGAGGATCCCTCCACCAACCGGCTCTGCGAGATGACGAAGGAGTTGCTGGGCAAGGAAGCGGCGGTCTTCATGCCGTCCGGCACCATGTGCAACCAGATCGCGATCCTGGTGCAGTGCAATCCGGGCGACGACATCATCGCCGACAAATCGGCGCATATCATCAATTCCGAAGGCGGCGGCCCGGCCGTCTTTGCCGGCGCGATGATCCGCCCGGTCGATGGCGTGCGTGGCGTCTTCCAGCCCGACCAGGCCGAAGCCGCGATCCGTAAGGCCCGCCGCCATGCCCCGCGCAGCCGCATGATCGCCATCGAACAGACCGCGAATGCCGGCGGCGGCACGGTCTGGCCGCTGGACACCATCCGCGGCGTCAGTGAGGTGGCGCAGAAACACGGGCTGGTCATGCATATGGATGGCGCGCGGCTGCTGAATGCCGCGGTGGCGTCCGGCGTGTCCGCGCGGGATTTCGCCGAACCGTTCGATTCGCTATGGCTCGACCTGTCGAAGGGGCTGGGTTGCCCGGTCGGCGCGGTGCTGGCGGGCAGCACAGATTTCATCGAACAGGCCTGGCAGTGGAAGCAGCGCATGGGCGGCGCGATGCGCCAGTCCGGCGTGATCGCGGCGGCCGGCGTCTACGCGCTCGAACACCACGTCGAACGGCTGGCCGAAGACCATGAAAACGCGCGGTTCTTCGCCGAATCCGTCGCCAACCTGCCGGGCATCCGGGTCGAAACCGACGGAATCGATTCCAACATGGTGTTCTTCGATGTCTCCGAAACCGGCATGACCGCGGCCGAAGTCCACAACCGCCTGCTGGAACACGGCGTGCGCATCGGCGAAAACGACCGTACGCGCATGCGCGTGGTCACGCATATGGACGTGACCCGCGACCAGGTCGCGGAAGCCGCCGCCGCCCTGCGAACCGTCGTCATGGAAGCATCGCGGGCGGCGTAACGCCGCTTACGGTCGGGGTGCGGGCGGGGTCGAGGGCCAGTCGGTGAAGGGGAAGGGCTTTTCCTCGGTATTAAAGGTCAGGAACCGCATGATCTGGTAAAAATACCGCCCCAGATCCTCGCCGAAGGACAGCAGGCGCGGATTGGTGGCGCCGGTGGTCAGTTTCCAGACGAACTGCAGCACCGCCACCGCGCCGACCACCACCGCCGCGACATGATACAGCGCGATAAACAGCAGCATGAACAGCCCGCGCACCCAGGTGCTGCGATCCTTGTAGTATTCCGTGCTCTCGTCCGATATCCGTTCGGTCATCCGCGTCATTTCTCCATCGGGTAACTGGGGCGGCAAACTCTGCGCCGCACTGGTCTTCAGGATGTGGCGACGCATTCCGGGACGTTCAAGAGGCAGAACTCTTGCGCAAAGTCACGTTGACCTTCGATAACGGGCCTACGCCGTCGGTCACCCACCGGGTGCTGGATGTGCTGGACCGGCACGGCATTTCGGCCAGTTTCTTTGTTGTCGGGCGGAAGCTGGCGGATCCGGCGGCGCGCGAGGCCGCCGAGCGGGTGCATGCGGCGGGGCACTGGATCGGCAATCACAGCTTCACCCATGACACGCCGCTGGGCCGGATGGCGGATGCGGCGGCGAGCGTGGCGGAGATCAGCCGGGCGCAGGACGCCCTGGGCGCGCTGGCCCATCCCCGGCGGTTCTTCCGGCCCTTCGGCGGCGGCGGGGCGCTGGGGCCGCACCTGTTGAGCCGCGCCGCCTTCGAGTATCTCTGCGCCGGGCGCTACACCGGCGTCACCAGGAACGCGATTCCGCGCAACTGGGAGGGGGACCGGGGCTGGACCGACCGCGCCGTTGCCCAGTGCATGGCGCAGGATCGGACGCTGCTGGTGCTGCATGACCTTGCGACCGGCGCGATGCAGTATCTGGATGAATTCCTGTCCCGGCTGGCGGGCGGCGGGGCGGAATTCGTGCAGGATTTTCCGCCGGATTGCATGATCATACGCGACGGGCTGCCAGCGCAAGGCGCCGAACGGTTTGTCGCGGACTGACCATCGGTCGCGATACTGTTGCAGAATAGGACGGCATTTACCTTAATTGTTGGCGGCTTGGGCTCGTCTCCGGCGGAACTTTGTTGGAATTTTTCATGCTTCGTTAACCCGTTTCGCGCTTAGATAGTCTGGGTGATGGACAATTGAAGGCAAGTTCGAGCCATGGCTGAAAAACTGAGTGCTGCCGATATCGCGCGGATGATGAAGGATACGTCGCCGGAAAGCCGTCAAAAGACGGCGGAGAAGGTTGCCATCGGATATGCCGGCGGCGCGCTGAGCGTTACCGAACGGGAAATCGCCGAGGATATTTTCCGGGTCATGGTCAAGGATGCGGAAGAACGCGTTCGCGCCGCCCTGTCCAAACAGCTGATGCACGCGCGGGACCTGTCGCCGGATGTCGCCCTGACCCTGGCCAATGACGTGAGCGACGCGGTCGCCCTGCCGATACTGGAGTTTTCCGAAGCGCTGTCGGATGCGGATTTGATCGAAATCGTGCGGACCCAGGGCGACAGCCGGCAGGCCGCCATCGCGGGACGCGAAGCCGTTTCCGGCGCCGTCGCCAGTGTCCTGGCCGAGGAAGGCAGCGAAGTGGCCGTTGCGGTCCTGGTCGGCAATGAAGGGGCGGATCTGGGCGAGGCGGCCATGCATTCGGTCATCGACCGGTTCGGCGAGAGCGAATTCGTGCAGGAGCCGCTGGTCCGGCGCGGCACGCTGCCGATTGCCGTATCGGAACGGCTGGTTGCGATGGTTTCGGACAAGCTCCAGGACTATATCGTCACGCATCATGACCTTTCCGAAGATGTGGCAAGCGCCATGGTCCTGCAGAGCCGCGAGCGCGCGACGCTGGGACTGATCGGGCGGAGCGCCGATACCCATGACATCGAGGCGCTGATCGACCAGTTGTACCGCAACGGGCGGCTGACGCCGTCGATCATCCTGCGCTCGATCTGCGCCGGCGATATCAATTTCTTCGAGGCGGCACTGGCCCGCCTGTCCGACCTGCCGCTGGTGAATGCCCGTGCCCTGATCCATGACGAGGGCATGCTGGGGTTAAAGTCGATCTACGACCGGTCGGGGCTGTCCCGCAAGATGTTTCCGGCATACCGCGTCGCCTTCGACATGGCGCGGGAGAACGAGCGCGAACGGTCGGATATCGATCCGGAAGCCGTCATGCGCCGCACACTGGAACGCGTCCTCACGCATTTCGAGGACATGTTCGACGACAGCAATCACGAAGACATGGATTTCCTGCTGAACAAGCTTGGCCATATCGCCAACGCGGCGTGAAAACAGGCGATACCCGCAGGGGGCGCTATTTCGCGTCCGGCAATTCGCTCAGGAACAGGTCCAGTTTCTGCTGGCTGTCATACACATACCACTGCATCCGCTCGAACATGGCGTCGCCGCAATAGCTGTATTGCGCAGCGGCTTGCCGGATGAATTCCGGATCCCGGGAGGTTGAATCCCGCTCGCGGGCGTAGAATCCGAAAACGTCATTGTCGAACTTGCGGGCGATTTTCCGGACCAGTCCGTCGATATTGCCCTGCAACCGTTGGAGCAACTGCTTCTGGCGGTTCGGGAGGGCGGGCCAGGCGTCGCTTTCCTTGCAGATCGTCAGGATCGACGAGGCCTGCGTCAGGGCATAGAGATTGCTGAACATCTGGTCCGGCAGGACCTGCGGTGGTTTTGCCGCGGCGGGGGCCACGCTCAGAATTACGGTTAGAAAGAGTGCCGCTGCAATCCGCATGTTTTTCATCAGGGGTTCAGATTCGCCATTCACGAACCATATTGTAACATGACCGCTGGCTGACAAGCCACGCCGGCGGGAGGGCAATCTGCGGCGCCAGCCATGGCGCTGCGCCCCGGCCCGGTCCCGTGGGGTTTCGCGGGCAGTAGCAGGCTGAAAGGAACGGATTATGGCTGATAAAGATAGCGCATACGCGCAGCGGCGAAGAATGCGGTTCATGCACCTCCATCTGGTCGCCTATGTGGCAGGCGTTATCGGTTTCATGATCTCCGATTACCTGACGCCGGGGCCGTTGTGGTTCCATTGGCCGGTGATGGCCTGGGGCGTCGTGATGGGCGTGCATTTCCTGTACTGCAAGACCCTGCAACTGGCCGGAAACGACGCCTGGGCAGCGGAACGGGCGGCCGATATTCGCGGCAAGAGTTATGACCTAGGTCATATACGCGCCATCGAGGTCGAACCTAAACTCTGGCAGAAGACGGGAAAATCGAAGGATTAGCCGCTGCCAGGGAGGCCGGCAGACCGTCGGAACGGAGGAATGGAAAAATGCGTGCAAAAGATATCATGACGGAAAATGTGGTGACCGTGACCCGGGACATGGGCGTTCCCGACGTTGCGAAACTTTTGCTGGAGCGCAATATCAGCGGCGTCCCCGTTGTGGACGACAATGGCGCCGTTGTCGGCATCGTCACCGAGGGGGATCTGATCCAACGCAAGGGTGCCGGCGAAACCGGCTCGCGGCATTCGTCCTGGTGGCTGCGCCTGTTCGGCGATCCGTCCGATTCTGCCGGGCAATATATCAAGACCCACGGCATGCGGGCGGCGGATATTATGACGCGCGATGTCTTGACGGTGGATGCCGAAACGCCCACAGGCGATATCGCCCGCATCATGGCGGAACACCATATCAAGCGCGTACCGGTGGTCTGCGACGGATTGCTGGTCGGGATTGTCAGCCGTTCCAATCTGCTGCGCGGCATGGTGACACGCGAATCCACCGGGTCGCCGAGTGCCGATGACCGGTCGATCAAGGACGCGATCCAGAAGGAGGTCAACGACCAGGGCTGGGTGTCGCACGGCACGCTGAATGTCATCGTTTCCGGCGGCGTCGTGGAATTATGGGGCTGGGTTGAGTCGGCCCAGGAACGCAGGGCGCTGCTACTGCTGGCGGAGGGGATTGATGGCGTAAAACGCGTCGAAGATCATCTGGCGTCAATTCCGCATTACCTGGAATCGACCTGACCGGTTTTACTTGCGCGGCGGAAGCATGCCCGGCGGTAGCTTGTTCCAGGGATTCATGTCCCGGGTCGGCAGGCTCGGGTATGCCCTGGTGATGCTCAGCAGGCGACGGGCATAATACAGCCAGACCGCGATGATGACGACGGCAATGGCGACCATGACCGCAAAATCCACGGCGTGGCTTCGCTCGGGAAAGCCTTCGATCAGGAAATAGAGCGACAGGACGATGGGGGCCGACAGCGAGTACAGGGCGGCGCCTGGACTTTTCCAGACATGCACCACGATGGCGCAGACGAAAAGCGAACTTGCGTACATCGCGATGGCAAGGCCCGCGACCTGGCCGCTGCGGAACAGGTTGACCACGAAGGATGTCAAATACAGCGTCGCCGGCGCCGCCAGGATAAAGCTGTAGAGGAAAAGTTCCTTGTCAGCCTGGTCGCGCTTCAACTGTGATACCGGCACGAAATACGGCGTCTTGTCCGAATCCCAGCAGTATTTCTTGACGTATTTATGCCACTCTATCATCGAATGCCCGCAATCCTTTCCACCGCTGGCTCGGGTATACCGTCAGGGGGTTCTACCTGCCCCTGACGGGCCCCGGAACTCAGCGGGTTGTGTTGTCAGATCAACCACGACCAGAAATTGAAGGTGTGGAAGATGAAGACTAGGACGGCAACCATGATAGTGACGGCGATACTGGTGAAAATGATTTGCCCTTTTGCATCTTCTTCGTGCTTCAGGGCCGTATCGTCCATTTGCCGGTTCATCAGTTGCGTACTGTTGCCGCGTTTCGCTTCGTTTGAACCGTCGCCGAAGGAGGCATCGATGCTTTCGATGATCTTGCGGCGGGCTATTTTTTCCGCCTCGCTTTCAATCACGTAACACGGAAAATCGTTTCCGCGCGGCCCGAACACCTTGTAGAAAACCTGCAGCCAGACGGCGAAACCGGATACTGCCGCCAGACCCAGGCCGAAGACCAGGATGGACTTGATCGCCCAGCGATGGCTCAACCCGACCAGGGACGACGACTGCTCGTTGGTTTCATAGGCGTTGGCCGCATACTCGATCGAGAAATAGGCGACGATCAGGCAGAACGGGATCATGAAGATCGATACGCCGATCAGTTCGATCCAGGCCTGCTTGTAGTTGCTCAGCTTTTCACGAACGAGATCGACCCGGACCTGGCGGTTGTAGACATAGCCGTAACCCAGGACGAGCGCGAATGTCGCGACGTGAAAGTGCCACTCGAGTTCCTGCAACAGGGTCGACCGGAACGGCAGCCATTCCAGCAGGTTGCCGTACATCCAGTCGCGGGCTTCGATCATGTCGTTGGCGAGCAATCCGTCACCAATGAATTTCAGGACTTTCCGCTGGATGACGTCCCAGACCGTGATGAGAATCATCGGGATCAGGAAAAGCGATGCCCACTGGCCGATGGTCGCCGACAGTCGCCCCAGTTTTTCGCTCAGTACCAGGATGTTGGGGATGTCACGGGACGTGGACATCTGGATGGATTCTTGGCTGGACATGTTTTCGATCTCCTCAGTTCAGTCCGGGGAGCCAGAGCGCCATCGTCGGAACCATAATGACGAACAGCAGGGCGATCAGCTGTAGAATGACGAACGGAATGATGCCGCGGTAAATGCTCATCAGGTCAACCTCGCGAGGGGCGATGCCCTTGAGGTAGAACAACGCATAGCCGAAGGGCGGCGTCAGGAACGATGTCTGCAGGTTGATCGCAATCAGCACCGTGAACCAGTAGATAGTAGCCCGGTTTTCCTGCGGTACATGGTCGCCGAAATCCAGCAAGGCAACCATCGGCGCGAAGACCGGTAGGATGATCAGCGTGATTTCGACCCAGTCGAGGAAGAACCCGAGGATGAAGACGATTGCCATGATCAGGAACAGCAGGCCCCAGGAACCGAGATTGGCATGCCGGATCACTTCTTCGATGACATCGTCTCCGCCCAGCGACCGGAAGACATAGGCGAAGCAGGTCGCGCAGACGATGATGAAGAAAATGAAGGAAATGGTCAGGCCGGATGACTGGCAGACCGCGTTGACCATGCCCTTGTTCAGGCGGCCGTTGAAGTAGGCGATGATGGTCGCCCCGAACGCGCCGACGGCGCCCGCCTCGCTGGGGGTGGCCCAACCGAGCAGGATGGAGCCCTTGATCAGCGCGATCAGGAAGACCGGCGGGAGGAAGCTGCGCACCAGCAGGCTCGGCATTTCGCTGCGCGGCACATTCAGTTCATGAGCGGCAAGCGGCGGCGCGATGCTCTTGTCGATACCCGCGTAGACGGCGATGTAAATGACGTAGCTGGCGGCCAGGAACAGGCCCGGGACCAGCGCGGCCAAGAAAAGATCGCCGACCGAAATGGAGAGCAGGTCGGCCATGATGATCAGCATGATGCTGGGCGGGATCAGGATGCCCAGCGTGCCTGAGGCGCAGATGACACCCGTGGCCAGTTCATGCTTGTAGCCCTGCTTCAGCATGGTGGGGAGCGCCAGCGCCGTCATCATCGTGACCGATGCGCCGATGATGCCGGTCATGGCGGCGAGGACCGTGCCCATGACGGCGACGGCAACCGCCAGGCCGCCAGGAACCTTTTTCAGCAGCACCTGACAGACATAAAGCATGTCGTTGGCGACACCGCTGCGCTCCATCATCACGCCCATGAAGACGAACGTCGGGACCGCGACGAGCACCAGGTTTTCCGCTGCCTGGCCCCATATCCGGGGCAGGAAATTGAAAAATTCGACTATGGAGAAAATGTCGAAAGCGTAACCGATAAATCCGTAAATCAACGACAGGCCGCCGAGGATAAAGGCGACGGGATAGCCTGAGAATAACAGTATCGCGAGACTCGCGAACATGAACAAGGGTAGGAAATCGATAATGATATCGACGAGTTCCATGACTTTTACCTCTCCTGATCCGCCCGCATCCTGTTCGTAGG
>JAQCHR010000105.1 GCA_027619655.1 Pseudomonadota bacterium | reverse complement strand
AGATCATGCGTGATCAGGACCATCGCCATGTCCGAATCTTCCCGAAGGCCTTCCAGCAGTTCCATAATCTGCGCCTGGACTGTTACGTCGAGCGCCGTTGTCGGTTCGTCGGCGATCAGCAGGTCCGGTTCCAGTGCGATAGCCATCGCGATCATGACCCGCTGCCGCATGCCGCCGGAAAACTGGTGGGTATAATCCTTTGCCCTTGTTGCCGGGTCCGGGATTCCGACGCGCTCCAGCAGTTCGACCGCGCGGGCATCGGCTTCCCTGCCGCTGGCAACGCCATGCGTTCGGAACAGTTCCGCGATCTGCCAGCCGACGCTGAAGACCGGATTGAGAGAGGTCAGAGCATCCTGGAAAACCATGGCGACGTCGCGACCGCAGTATTCCCGCCATTTCGTAAGGGGCATGGACAGGACATCCAACCCCTTGAAGCGGACGGTTCCCCCCGTGACATAGGCGGGCGGACTTTGCAACAGTCGCATGACGGCGGAGGCAGTCACGCTCTTTCCAGAGCCGCTTTCGCCCAGAATCGCGGCAGTTTCGCCGGCATTCACCTGGAAGGAGGCGCCGTTGACTGCATGAACGGTTTCCCGCCCGCTGCGAAACTGGATCCGCAGGTCATCGACTTGCAGAACAGGGGTGTCACTCATTGTCGTTGCCCGCTGTTTCAAGGCGCCAGCGTTGCTCCGGGTCGCTGACAATCCGAAGCCAGTTGGACAGGATATTGCCGGACAGCGTCGCCAGCATGATGGCAAGGCCCGGGAAGAAGGCGAGCCACCAGGCCTGGCTCAGGTAATTCCGGCCCTGCGCGACCATGAGGCCCCAGGTGATCTCCGGCGGCTGAATGCCGATACCCAGAAAGCTGAGACTGGATTCCGCCAGCATGACGATTGAAAAATCGACGGTCAGGATAGTCAGGAGTGTCGGCGCGACCACCGGCGCAATATGGCGCAACAGGATATGAAAGCTGCTGCCACCCAAAGCACTAGCCGCATCGACGAAGACCCGCTCCCGGATTTCCAGAACTTCTGCCCGGGTGACCCGGAGGTAGATTGGCATACGTGTAATCGCCAGGACAACGATCAGATTGGTGACGCTCGGTTCCAGAACGTAAAGCACGACAACCGCCAGCAACAGGGATGGAAAGCTCTGGAGGATATCGGCAAAGCGCATGATGACATGACCGACGCCGCGACCGATATATCCCGCAATCATGCCCAGAATGCCACCGGCGATCATCGCGAGGACCACCGAACAGAGAGCAACCGTCAGCGTATTCCGGGAGGCGACGATCAGTCGCGCGATCATGCTGCGGCCCAGGGCATCGCCGCCCAGGAACATCAACCAGCCATGCTCCAGCGATCCGGGAGGAAGGTTTCGGGCCCGCAGATTGAGGGTCGTCGCGGCCTTACCAAACAGTTCAGGGCCGACCAGGAAGCAGGCAAACAGAAGCAGAAGCCAGATCGCGGCAACAAACGCGAACCGGTCGCGCATCAGCAGGCGCCACCACGGCAAGCCGCGCCGAATGATCAATGCTTCCTGTTCCGCCGTTGTCATGCCTGCTGTGCTCCGGTCTATTGGTGACGTATGCGGGGATCGAGCGCCAGGTACAGCAGGTCGATCAGGATATTCAGGAGAAAGATGGCGGTAGCCGTCACCATGACAGCGGCCTGTACGGTGGGGAAATCACGCTGAATGACGGCATCGATCATCAGTTTTCCGACGCCGGGCCAGCCGAAGACCGTCTCGACGATCACGGCACCGTTGATCAGGCCGACCGCCAGATCACCGGCTACGGTCACGATGGAAATACAGGCGTTGCGCAGGGCGTGAACGAAAATAACGGATGTTTCGCGCACCCCTTTCGCGCGGGCGGTTTTGACATAGGCAGAAGACAGTGCGCCCAGCATCGAAGCCCGGACAACCTGCACCATCAACCCGAACGGCCGCAGCATCAGCACGAAGATCGGCAATATCCAGTACTCCAACCCGCCAACGCCCGATGTCGGCAGCCAGCGGAATGTGACGGCAAACAGCAGTATCCCTGTAATGGCAACCCAGAAATCGGGCGCGCTGGCGCCGGCAAGGGATGCGATGCCGCTGATCCGGTCAAAAATGCCACCTGGCCGGTATGCGGCAATTGCGCCGACGATGACGGCAAGCACAATGGACAGCGACATGGCGACGCCGGCGAGGGCCAATGTGGTCGGATAGGCCTCGAGGACGAGTTCCATGGCGGGGCGCTGCTTGCGCAGGGAATACCCCAGGTCACCCTGGGAGACGTCCTGCAGAAACTTCGCGAACTGTTCGGTTGCCGGCCGGTCGAAACCGTGCTTCTGCGCGAATTCCCGGCGAGTTTCCAGCGACGCGTCGATCGGGAGGTAGAGGTCGGTTGGGTCTCCCGTCAGGCGGACGAGAAAGAAAACGGCCAGAATCAGGCCGATTAATGCGATTCCGCTGTGAAGCGCTCGTTGTCCGAGATACTGCCCCATGAGCCTTCCCTCGACCGTTCCCCGTTTTCCGATTGTTCAGGGTATGGCCAGTACAGTGGAAACTACCCGGCCGGCCCGGCCGGGTAGCTATACAAGGATTCGAAGTCGAAACGCTCTACTTGAACGTTATTGCCTCGAGATGAAGTTCACTGTTGGTCGAAATGCTGGGGGTGAAATTGATCCGGTTGCCCACACGGGAATAACCGACCATGTGATACATCCAGACATCGGAGAGGATATCTTCATAGATGATCCGGTTAACCTCCTGCCACGTCTTGCGGCGTTCATCGCCTGACTGGGTCGAAGCTTTGGCGATTAGTTCATCCAGGTGTTTGTCGCAAATCGATGACTGCGCACCGTCGCACGCGAACTTGTTGTAAATCGAGAAAACGGCATCGCCATTGTTGTTGTCGTGCTGTGCCTGAAGCATGATCGGACCGCGGTTTTCGTCATACGGCTTGGTCAGGTATTTCAGCCAACTGCCGACTTCCAGCATCCGCAGCTTCACATTCAGGCCTACGGCCTGGAACATGGCCATCATCGCTTCCATCGCTTCGGTTCCGTTCGGATAGATATTCGTCCGGCCGATGATTACGATTTCCTTGTCAACAGGGGTCCCGGCGGCCTTCGCTTCGGCAATGAGCTTCATAGCCATGGCGGGATCATATTTCATGACCTTCAGGTTTGGATTATGGCCACTGATGCTCGGCACGATAATCTGAGTAGCGTGTTCAATGTCCTTCGAAAGGATACTGCCCCGAAGCGCCTCACGGTCGAACGCGTAATTGAGGGCAAGGCGAATTCGCTTGTCATCCAACGGGGCGCGGGTCACGTCGAGTCGTAAGCGGGTGGTTTCCGAGTTCGGATAGCTGAAATCCATCTTGGGATCGGTCGCATCCTGTACGGCGATATTCGGCGCGATATCGGCTTCGCCGACCTTGACCATCGCCGCGCGTACCGTCGATTCCGACCGCCAGATAAAGCGGGCGCCTTCCACCACGGGCTTCTTGCCCCAATACCCGTCAAATCGTTTGAGAACGATTTCCTGGCCTGGTGTCCATTTGTCAAACTCATACGGGCCGGTGCCGATCGGGTTCAGCACCAGCTTGTCGGTCGGGGTGTTCGGCGACGAAAGCGAGACGACGCCCATGCGTGTCGGCAGGATCGGGACCGGCTTGTTGGCGCTGATTTCGAGCGTGTAGTCATCGATGACTTTCGACGTCAGTTTCAGATCGCCGAACGACTTTGTACGGGTTTCGCAATCGAGGGCGGAATCCATTGTCCGGGATATTGCCTTGGCCGCATTCGCGGCGTTGAACGGTGCGCCATCGTGAAACTTGACGCCCTGGCGAAGCTTGAACTGCCAGGTTGTGTCGTTGATTTTGCTCCAGGAGGTTGCAAGGCGCGGCGTGATGCTGCCATCCTTGGGATTGATCTCGGTGAATGTTTCGACAATATTCTGCTTTGCGACACGTCCGACGGTCGACCGGTTAGAGTTGCAGCCGTCAAGCCCTTCGGGCTCTTCCGATAGAACAACGGTAACAATTTTCTGTGCCTGGGCCGTCTGTGCCGTGGCCATGACGCCAAATACAGCGGCCATCGCGGCTGCGCCGATAACCCAGTGGCCCTGACGTATGCCGAACATGCGTGTCGTGGAAATCATCGTCTTCCTCCCATTCAGATTGACCAGATTGCCTGATCCTGGCATTTCAAAAGTCGGGCAAGGTTTTTCCATGTCCCGACAGTATGCGTTCATGTGTTTTTAAGTCAGGCACGCTAGCATTTATCGCCGTGATGCTCGCGTAATTACAATGGACTGTCAACCAGGACGCCGGCCTGCAAAGAACACGGGAAGCAAGACTCGCAGAGCTGTTTCAAAAAGAAAAGGCGGGCAATAGCCCGCGATGAAACAAGCATCAAACGCGCAGCTTAAAGGTTCATATAAGCGCCGCCATTTGAGTGCAGCGTCTGTCCGGTTATGTATTCAGCCCCGGGGCCGACAATGAATCGGATCAGATTCGCCATATCTTGCGGATGGCCGAGGCGTCCCAGCGGAATGGCGCCTTCCGCCTTGCGCATGGCTTCGATCGTCGCGACAGAAGCCGATGACGGATTGCCTTCCCGGACCGTATCGAAATTGCCGACAACGACCTGATTGGCGCGAATATTGTATTTTGCAAGGTCGAGCGCCAGGCCGCGAATGAAGGCGTTCAACCCCATCTTTCCCGCCATGACATGGGATCGCCCCGCCGAACCGCGCAATGACGACATGCCTCCGACGCCGATAATACTGCCGCCGCCACGCTGTTTCATGGAGGGCAGCACCGCCTTGGCGAGGTGGAAACATCCGTTGATGGAGAGGTCGACGCTGGCATGGAAGGTTTCCCAGGTCATATCCTCGAAGGAAATATTGCTGCGTACGGCGGCGTTATGCACCATGATGTCGATGCCGCCGAACTCCCTGATGGCGGCCGCTGCCATGGCATTGACGGCGTCGGGGTCGCGTACGTCTGCCAGAAAGGGAATTGCCCGACCGCCTTTCGCCCTGATGCCTTCGGCAACCTCCTCGCAAAGATCATTAGCCTGAACGGAATTGATGACCAGGGCAGCGCCGGCATGGGCCAGTTCCTCCGCGGTCGCGCGACCAATATTCCGGGCGCTTCCCGTGACGATCGCGACCTTGCCTTCGAGTTCCCCTCGCAGATCAACCATTCTTGCTCCGATAATATCTGTTGTTTGCCTATGCGTTGCCGAGCGTCATGCGCAGTTTCCGAACCGCGCTCATCGGGCTGGTCAATACCGGGATGGAAATTTTTCCCAATACATTCGGGCGGGCCGATGCCATGGAAAATTGCGCCAGCATGAGGACATCCCGGTCCGCGAATTCTTCGGCTGCGGCGGCAATCAGGCGGTTATGGGTTTCCGCATCGCCGTTCGCCAGCGCATCCATCGCCTCAGGTACGCAAGCGGTTTCCAGCGTCGCCGCCGGGTTTAACCGGCTTGCCATGGCTTCGAATTCGCGCTGCATCGATGGCACGCTGGGCTCGAACGTTGCGATCATCGCGATTCTGTTGCCCAGCCCAAGCGCTTCTTCAAACATTGCCTCATTCGGTTTGAGGACCGGTAGCGATGAATATTTTTCGGCGACGGATTCGATGGCGCTGCCGAAGGCCGAACAGGTAAAAAGAATCCCGTCTGCACCCGTTTCCGTGGCGTAGCGCGCCAGAACATGGAAGCGCTGCACAATGGAATCGTCGATTGATCCTGCCGCCTTGAGGTCAGTCGTCAGTGAATCTTCGAGGAAATTGAATACCGATGCGTCAGGCCATTCCTCCCGAAAGGCTGCGACCACCGGGTCGATAGCCAGCGGCGTGGCATGAATGAGCGATATACGGGGCATTCGATAATTCCAGTCGCTTTGCGCTACCGTGGCAGCGTGGTCGCACCCATCAGAAATTCATCGACGGCCCGTGCGCATTGGCGGCCCTCTCGAATTGCCCAGACAACCAGAGATTGTCCGCGTCGCATGTCGCCCGTGGCGAAGACCTTCGGCAGGGATGTCTGGTAGTCGTCGGTATTGGCCTGGACATTGCCGAACTGGTTCAGTTCCACGCCCAGTTCCTTCAGCATACCATCGTGGATCGGGTGAATGAATCCCATGGCCAGCAGAACAAGGTCGGCCTTGACGGTGAATCCGGAACCCGGAATTTCCCGCAGCTTTTCATCCAACCGCACGGCGTGCAATGTATCGACCTTGCCGTCACTGCCTGTCAGTTTGGCCGTGGAGACACACCAGTCCCGTACAGCGCCTTCCGCCTGCGATGATGATGTACGCATCTTTCGCGGCCAGTTGGGCCAGGTCGTGCCTTTGTCGGGTTCTTCCGGCGGCATCGGCATGATTTCGTATTGCCTCACGGAAATCGCGCCCTGCCGGAATGACGTTCCGATACAGTCCGAACCCGTATCACCGCCGCCGATAACGACGACGTTCTTGCCCTTGGCGCTGATCTTCTTGACCTTGCCCAACGGCTCGCCGCTGACGCGCCGGTTTTGCTGCGGCAGAAAATCCATGGCGAATTCCACGCCTTTCAGGTCGCGACCCGGCACATTCAGATCCCGCGGCGTTTCACTGCCGCCGGCGAGGATGACGGCGTCGAATTCGGCCAAAATATCCTTTGCCGGCACATCAACGCCAATGTTGCAGTTGTTGCGGAATTCAACACCTTCGGCTTCCATCTGGGCGATCCGTCGGTCGATCAGGTGTTTTTCCATTTTGAAATCGGGAATCCCGTACCGCAACAGGCCGCCCGGCTTCGCATTTTTTTCGAAGACGACAACATCATGCCCTGTCCGCGCGAGTTGCTGCGCGGCCGATAGGCCCGCCGGCCCGGCCCCGACTACGGCAATCCTCTTGCCGGTTCTGGTTTCAGGAATGACCGGCACAATGACATTGTCTTTCCAACCCCGGTCGGCGATCGCACATTCGATCGACTTAATGGTGACGGGATTATTGTCGATATTGAGCGTACAGGATTCCTCGCAGGGCGCCGGACAAATGCGTCCCGTAAATTCCGGAAAATTGTTGGTGGAGTGCAATACATCGAGGGCGGCATGCCACTCACCCTGATAGACAAGATCGTTCCAGTCCGGAATGATGTTGTTTACCGGGCAGCCCTGATGGCAAAAGGGGATGCCGCAATCCATGCATCGCGCGCCCTGCTGCGATATCTGGGCCGGATCGACAGGGAGAACGAACTCTTTAAAATGCCGAATGCGATCGCCGGCCGGCGCGTATTTCCGGTCCTGGCGGTCAATCTCGAGAAAGCCGGTAATCTTTCCCATACTATACTCCTTCCGCTTTCATCCCAGCATCCGATGCCGTGAGGTGAGCGGTCTGCATTTCCTGCAACGCCCGACGATAGTCAACGGGCATGACTTTCACGAACTTCGATTGATACTCGTCCCAGTTTTCCAGGATTTCCTTTGCATGGGCCGAATTGGTGTAATGCACATGCGCTTCGATAAGCTTGCGCAGCCGATTGGAATCATGACGGGTCATGTCGCGCATGACATCCACTTTGCCGTGCGTTTCGAGGTCGCCGCCCTGATGGCCGATAATTTCCAGGGTTTCGTCTTCCTCCATGACCGGTTCAAGCTCGACCATGGCAAGATTGCAGCGCTGTTCGAAGTTTCCTTGTTCGTCGAGGACATAGGCG
This sequence comes from Pseudomonadota bacterium, assembly GCA_027619655.1. Classification (GTDB taxonomy): domain Bacteria; phylum Pseudomonadota; class Alphaproteobacteria; order UBA8366; genus MarineAlpha4-Bin1. Next base: position 1,596 of record JAQCHR010000105.1, on the reverse strand, counting down.
ATGCCGCCGCTCATCCCCGCGGCAAAATTCCGGCCGGTATGCCCCAGAACGACGATTACTCCGCCCGTCATATACTCGCACCCGTGGTCGCCGACACCTTCGACTACAGCGACGGCGCCCGAGTTTCGAACGGCAAAGCGTTCACCGGCCACGCCGCGGAAGTAGCACTCGCCTTCCGTTGCCCCGTAAAGAACCGTATTGCCGACGATGATGCTGGCTTCAGGCTTTATCTGGCTTTCCGGAGACGGCGAAATGACGATGCGCCCGCCGCTCAGCCCCTTGCCGACATAGTCATTGGCGTCGCCAATCAACTCCAGTGAAATTCCGGCGGCCAGAAAAGCGCCGAAGCTTTGCCCCGCAGTACCGGTCAGTTTGATGGAGATCGTGTCCTCGGGAAGGCCTGCGTGACCATGCCGTTTTGCGACCTCGCCGGACAACATTGCGCCGGTCGTCCGGTCCGTATTCTTGATTGCGCCCTCTATACGAACGGGTTTGCCCTGCTCAAGTGCCGGCAGGGCCTGTTCGATCAGCCACCGGTCCTTGATATTGGCCAGTTTATGTTGCTGGCGTTCACTGTTGTATATCGCGACGCCCGGTGCGGCTTCGGGCTTGTGCAGCATTCGGAACAGATCGAGGCCTTTGGCCTTGTAATGCGCGATCGCCTTGGATTGATCCAGCCGGTTGGACTGCCCGATCATCTCGTCAAAGCGGCGGAAGCCAAGCGTCGCCATCAATTCCCTGACTTCCTCGGCGACGAAGAAGAAGAAATTGATGACATGCTCCGGTGTCCCGGTGAACCGCTTCCGCAACTCAGGGTCCTGGGTTGCGATCCCGACCGGGCAGGTATTCAGATGGCATTTGCGCATCATGATACAGCCGGCTGAAATCAGCGGCGCGGACGCAAAGCCGAATTCATCTGCGCCGAGCATGGCGCCGATCACGACATCCCGACCGGTACGCAGGCCGCCATCGGTCTGCACGGCGATTCGACCGCGCAACTTGTTCAGGACAAGGGTTTGGTGGGTTTCGGCAAGACCGATTTCCCAAGGTGAACCGGCATGCGCAATGGAGGTGAGGGGGCTAGCGCCCGTCCCGCCTTCATAGCCGGAAATCGTGACATGGTCGGCCATTGCCTTGGATACGCCGGCGGCAACGGTGCCGACGCCGATTTCCGAGACCAGCTTGACGCTGACATCGCCATCGGGATTGACGTTCTTCAGGTCGTGAATCAGCTGGGCCAGATCCTCGATCGAATAAATGTCGTGGTGCGGCGGCGGCGATATCAGGCCGACGCCGGGAGTCGAATGACGCACCTTCGCGATAACCGCGTCCACTTTGTGGCCGGGGAGCTGGCCGCCTTCGCCGGGCTTTGCGCCCTGCGCCATCTTGATCTGAATCATGTCGGAATTGACGAGATATTCCGTGGTCACGCCGAAACGGCCCGAGGCGACCTGTTTGATCGCGGAGCGCATTGAATCGCCATTCGGCATCGGCACGAAACGGTCGGGTTCCTCACCGCCCTCGCCGGTGTTTGATTTGCCGCCGATCCTGTTCATCGCGATCGCCAGCGTGGTGTGCGCCTCGCGGCTGATCGAG
>JAQCHR010000104.1 GCA_027619655.1 Pseudomonadota bacterium | reverse complement strand
GCCGACATCTACATGGCAGCCGTCTTCATCGTTGCAACTTTGATCTGGTGGCTCAATTGAGTCCGAACCCTAGGCCGTGAACGCCTGGATCCCGGTCATGGCGCGACCGAGGATGAGGGCGTGGATGTCGTGGGTGCCTTCCAGCGTGTTGATGACTTCCATGTTCACCATGTGCCGGATGACATGATATTCGTCTGAAATGCCATTGGCGCCGTGCATATCGCGGGCCAGCCGGCTGATATCCAGCGCCTTGCCGGTACAGTTGCGCTTGACCAGCGAGATCATTTCCGGCGTCACCCGGCCCTCGTCGCGCAGCCGGCTGATGCGCAGGCAGGATTGCAGGCCCAGCGCGATTTCCGTCTGCATGTCGACCAGTTTCTTCTGCACCAGCTGGTTGGCGGCCAGCGGCCGGCCGAACTGGGTACGGTCAACGGTATAGTCCCGCGCCGCCTGCCAGCAGAATTCCGCCGCGCCCATCGCGCCCCAGCAGATGCCGAACCGCGCATTGGTCAGCGCCGAGAGCGGCGCACCGAGGCCCTTAGCCTTGGGTAGCACGTTGGCATCCGGCACCATGACCTCGTCCATCATGATGAACCCGGTGGACGACGCCCGCGCCGCGACCTTGCCCTCGATCTTCGGGGTGTCAAGACCCTTCATGCCGCGTTCCAGCAGGAAGCCGCGCACCACGCCCTCGTCATCCTTGGCCCAGACCAGCAGCACATGGGCGAGCGGCGAATTGGTGATCCACTGCTTGGTGCCGGAGAGTTTGTAGCCGCCATCCACCTTCTTCGCCCGCGCCTGCATGGCGCCGGCATCGGAGCCGTGATTGGGTTCGCTCAGCCCCATGCAGCCGATCAGGTCGCCCTCGCGCAGCCCCGGCAGGAAGCGTTCCTTCTGCTCGTCGGAGCCGTAAAGGTGGATCGGCGCCATGACGAGCCCCGTCTGCACCCCCACCGCCGAGCGGAAGCAGGTGTCGATATATTCCAGTTCCCGGCAGATCAGCCCGTATGACACGAAGCCGATCCCGGCGCAGCCGTAATCCGGCAGCGTCGCACCAAGGAAACCCATGCCGCCGAAGGTTTTCATCAGCTCCGGATCGAAGCTTTCGTTCCGGTTCCAGTCGACGATCACGGGCATCAGCTCGGCGCGCGCAAAATCGCGCGCCGAATCCTGGATCATGCGCTCTTCTTCGCTGAGCTGATCCGCCAGCAGCAGCGGATCCTGCCAGTCGAAGCTTGCTTCACTCATATGCCGGAGACCCTAAACCCGTTCGAGGATGATCGCGGTTCCCTGGCCAATGCCGACGCAGAGCGTCGCCAGTGCGTAACGGCCGCCGATGCGTTCCAACTGGCGGGCCGCCGTCAGGGCAATGCGCGGGCCGGAGGCGCCGAGCGGATGGCCGAGCGCGATGGCGCCGCCATTCATGTTCACCCGGCTGTCGTCTTCGGCGAGGCCCAGCCCCTTGAGGCAGCCCAGAACCTGGGCGGCGAAGGCTTCGTTGATTTCGATGACGTCCAGATCCTTCAGGGTCAGCCCGGCCCGTTCCAGCGCCAACTGCGTCGCCGGTACCGGCCCCATGCCCATGATGCGGGGCGACACGCCCATCGAGGCCGTGGCGATGATCCGCGCCAGCGGCTTGGCGCCCACGCGTTCGCCCGCCTTCAGGCTGCCGACGATGGTCGCGACCGCGCCGTCATTGATGCCGGACGCGTTGCCGGCCGTGGTGACGCCGCCTTCATACAGCGGGCGCAGCTTGGCCAGCCCTTCTAGGTCGGTCGCCGGGCGGGGATGTTCGTCCTCGACCAACGCGATTTCCGGCGTCTTGCGGGTCGCGGCGATCTTTACGGCCGTGATTTCGTCGTCGAAAAAGCCTGCTTCCTTGCCCGCCTTGTATTTCATCTGCGAGGCATAGGCGAACTTGTCGGAGGATTTGCGGGTGATCTGGAAATCCGACGCGATGTTGTCGGCGGTCTGCGGCATGGTCTCCCAGCCGTATTCCTTCTTCAGCGCCTTGTTCGGGAAGCGGTCGCCGATGGCGGAATCATAGGCGTCGATCTTGGTGCTGTAGGCGGTCTCGGCCTTGCCGACGACGGTCGGCGCGCGGGTCATGCTTTCCACGCCGCCGGCGACGAACAGATCGCCCTCGCCCACCGTGGCCGCATGGGCCGCGGAAATGATCGCGCTGAGCCCGCTGGCGCAGTTGCGCTGGATCACCTGGCCCGGCACCTCGATCGGCAGCCCGGCGATCAGCCCGGCATGGCGCGCGACACAACGGCTGTCCTCGCCGGCCTGGTTGCCGCAACCGACGATCACGTCGTTGATATCCTTGCCCTCGAAGGGCGTGGCCGCCAGCGCATCACGGATCACGCCGCCCAGCATGTCGTCCGGACGGACCGGCGACAGCATCCCGGCATGGCGTCCGAACGGGGACCGTTTACCGCCGTAAAGATATGCATCAAGCATCGAAATTCTCCCTTTATCTCGAAACCCCTTCGGGGATCAGGTGTTTGGCGTCAACAGCGACACGCCCAGCTTCGCCCGGCGGATCAGCCACGGGTTGGGCCGGTAGCGGGGGTCGCGGTATAGGCCGTGAATAGCTTCCAGTATCCTCAAAATCCTGTCCGGTCCGATCCGGTCACCGAATGTCAGCGGACCATACGGGTAATTAAGCCCCAGAGTCACGGCCTTATCGATATCGTCCGGCGCCGCGACGCCAAGCTGCGCAACCGAGCAGCCGACATTGCAGATCATCGCGACGATGCGCTGCGCAACGAAACCCGGGCCGTCGCGCACCACGGTCACGGGCACGCCGTCGCCGCTCAGCGCGCCATGCGCCGCATCGCGGAAGGCCGGGTCGGTAATCGGCGTCGTCATCAGCGTCCGCCGCCGCTCGAAGCCGATCAGCGTATCGACGGCGACCGTGCGTTTGGCGTCCAGGCCCTGCGCCACAGCACAGGTCGTCGCATCGTCGCCGATGGGTGTCACCAGGATGACCGAGTTCGACCCCGGCGTTTCGCCGACATCCAGCTTGGCGCCGGTTTCTTTCAGCACCGCGACCACGGCGTCGCGGCCTTCGGGTTCCGCGTTGCTGACCCAGATCGGGCGGCCGTCATAGGCGGGGGCGGACGCTTCCTCGGCCTCCACGGCCTTGCCGTCCTTGTATTCATAGAAACCGGCGCCGGTCTTGCGGCCCAGCCGCCCGGCCCTGGTGCGCGCCTCCATCATCATGGCGGGGCGGAAGCGCGGCTCGTCGAAAGCCTGCTGGTAGATCAGCACCGTCGCCGGGTGGGTCACATCCAGCCCGGTCAGGTCCATCAGCTGGAACGGCCCCATGCGGAAGCCCGCGCCGTCGCGCATGATGCGGTCGATCGACACGGTGTCGCCAATGCCTTCCTGCACCATATGCGCTGCCTCGATGTTGAAGCCGCGCCCGACCTGGTTGACCAGGAAGCCCGGCGCGTCGTTTACCCGCACCGGCTCGCGCGTCATGCGACGGCCGATCTTCATCAGCGCCTCGCAGACCCATTCCTCGGTCAGCACCCCGGCGATCACCTCCACCAGCGGCATCAGCGGTACGGGGTTGAAGAAATGGAACCCGGCAACGCGTTCGGGGTGTTTGCAGGCCGACGCGATGGTCGTGACCGACAGGGAGGAGGTATTGCTGGCGATGATCGCATCCGCCCGGACAATGCCTTCCAACTCGCTCAGGACCTTGTGCTTGACGTCCAGGTTTTCAACGATGGCCTCGATCACCGCATCGCATTCGGCAAAGCCCTGCATGCCGGAAACGGTCTCGACCCGCCCCAGCGCGGCAGCGGCTTCATCCGCCGTCATGCGGCCGCGTTCGGCCGCGCGGTTGAACATGCTGCCGATGAAGGTATGGGCGTCTTTCGCAACATCCGCATTGGCGTCGAACAGACGGACCCGCATGCCGCCGGCCGCCGCCACCTGGGCAATACCTCGCCCCATCGCGCCCGCGCCAAGCACGCCGAGGAGGTATGAGTCGCTGTTCGGGTCATTCGGCATTGGCACTCTCACCTGTCATTATTTGAATATGAGCGGCGCGGAATGTAGCCACCCCGCTTGGTGCAGCGCAACACGTTTTGCCCGGATAACTGCAATTGAGGGAGAATCCGCCAGAGTGACGCCATTCAAAGGTCGCAAACGTTATCGCCCGGCCCGGATCGGTGTATTCCTGCGTTTTGCGGCATAAACCGGCAGCGCTGCGGGTCAGGCGACCTCGAAGGCGTCGCTGTCAAAATCGTCCGCAAAATCCGGGGGCGCGGCGTAATCCGCGCCTGTCTGCGGCAGGGCGGTCGCGGTTTCGAAATTCACCGACTTGATTTTCTGGTCCTGGATGGGGCGGATGTTTTCAACCAGAACCCGCAATACGCCGCATAGAAACGGATCCAGCGCCTCCAGCTTCTTCTGGAAAAGTGCTTCTGAAATCACGATGCAGACCGTCGGTTCGGAAACAATTGCCGTCGCCATCCGAGGCTCATCGTCGATCAATGCCATTTCGCCGAAGATGCCGCCCGTGCCGACGCTGCCGAGCAGAATACCTTCATTATCCAGTTTCTTGTAGAATTCGACCTTTCCGCGCTGCACGATATAGGCGTGGCTGCCATTCTCGCCTTCCCGGAAAATGGTCGCTCCCTCCGGAAAAACCGTACGGTCGAGAATCTGTAACCCAGCTGTTTGAGACGGAATAAAACTCATCGCCAGTACACCACCCTGAAATCCGTTCCGGCATCGACCGGACGAGGTTCACGAAGTATCAGCGGTTGCGTTTAATGATTCGTTAAAGTTTTTTAAATCGCCGTAGAGGCGCTGCAAATGACAGATCGCTCAGGTTTCCAGAACGACGACAACCTGGCCCTCGGAAACCGCTTCGCCTTCCTCGACGGCGAACTCGACGATGGACCCGTCCTCCGTCGCCAGCACCGGAATTTCCATTTTCATCGACTCGATGATCATCAGGACATCCCCTTCGGATACGGCATCGCCGATTTTTGTCTCTATTTTCCAGACGGTTCCCGTCACTTCCGATTCGACGTCTTCGCGCGCCATATGCCTCTCCTGATTTCCTCGTTACTCGTGAAAACGCCAGCCGGGCATCACGCCCCCCAACCGGGAACTAGACCGATTCAACTATGCGACTGTGTTTCGCAACCCTTAAAATGTCAACCGCGCGCGTCAAATCGCCATATCGGTATTGTCAAAACGGGGCATAGATGCTGAAAATATCGCTCTCGTCTTCTAATTTTCCCGCGAACCAAACGTTCAGAAAGGTCGGTCCCCAATGGCCACGGCATTCTACGACAGCCTGCGTCCCCTCTTCCGCCCCAAATCCATCGCGATCCTGGGCGCGTCCGAAGAACCCGGCCGTATCGGGGGACGCCCGGTCCAGTATCTGAAGGATTTCGGATTCGACGGGAAGATCTATCCCGTCAATCCGAACCGGGAAACGATCCAGGGGCTGCCGGCCTATGCGTCGATCAAGGACATCAAGGGTCCGGTGGACCAGGCCATCATGGCGGTGCCGGCGCGCTTCGCCATCGAGGTCGCGGAGGAATGCGCCGCCAAGGGCGTCAAATCCATCGTCGCCTTCACCTCCGGTTTCGCGGAAATGAATGAGGAAGGTCAGGCGATGCAGCAACGCCTGACCGAGATCGCCAATGAGTCGGGCATGCGCATACTGGGCCCCAACTGCCTCGGTATCTTCAGCGGCCGTGACGGCGCGTTCTCGACCTTTTCCTCCTCGATCGAAATGGGCCGCCCCCGGGAAGGCAATGTCGGCATCGCGAGCCAGAGCGGGGCATTCGGCGCGCATATCTTCTCGCTGGCGCGTGAACGCGGCGTCGGCTTCAGCTATTGGGCGACGACCGGCAATGAATGCGATGTCGCCTTCGCCGACTGCGTCCGCTTCATGGCCGAAGACGACGGCACCGATGTGATCCTCGGCTACATGGAAGGCTGCCGCGACGTGGAGCGGCTGTACGACGCCTTCGAATACGCCCATGCGCAGAAGAAACCGATCGTCATGATGAAGGTCGGCAATTCCGATATTGGCGCCCATGCGGCCGCATCGCATACCGCCTCGCTCGCCGGATCGGACGACGTCTATGAGGCGGTGTTCCGGCGGTTTAACGTCTACCGGGCGCGTACCGCGCGCGAACTGGTGGATATCGGCTATGCCTGTTCCTTCGGCCAGTACCCGAAGGGGAACCGGCTGGGCATCGTCACGATTTCCGGCGGCGCCGGGGTGCTGATGGCGGACGCGGCGGCGGAAGTGGATCTCGATGTCGCGCCGATGCCGGAAAAGACCCAGAAGAAGCTGAAGGAACTGATCCCCTTCGCCGGCACCCGCAACCCGGTCGATACCACCGCCAGCTTCTATAACGACTGGTCGCTGCTGACCAAGAATTTCGACGCGATGCTGAGCGAGGGCAATTACGATTCCATCGCCTCGTTCTTCACCAGCTTTGCCTATTCCGACGGGCTGACGCAGAACACCATCGACGCGATCAAGCCGATCCGCGAGAAATTCCCGGACCGGCCGATGGCGCTGTCGATCTTCGGCAAGCCCGACAACCTGCGCAAGTTCGAGGCCGACGGCATCCTGGCCTTCGAAGACCCGGCGGAAACGATCTACGCGCTTGCGGCGCTGAACCGGTTGCGCATCGGCTTCGAGAAAGCCCTGCCGAAACCGCCCGCGATTCCCGCGAAAACGCCGAAAATGCCGGCCAAAACCCTGAACGAGTATGAGGCGAAGCGGCTGATGAAGCGCGCCGGGCTGCACTCGGCCGAGGAAAGCCTGGTGCAAAGCGCCAGCGACGCCGCCGCCGCGGCGGCCAAGATCGGCTTCCCCGTCGTCATGAAGATCGTGTCGCCGGATATCCTGCACAAAACCGAAATCGGCGGGGTGAAGCTGAACCTCGATTCGCAGGCCGCCGTGCGCAAGGCCTATAACGAGATCATCGCCAATGCGAAGAAAGCGGCCCCGAACGCGAAGATCGACGGCGTGCTTGTCGCGCAGATGGTGAAGGGCGGGGGGGAAACCATCCTCGGCACATTTACGGACCCGACCTTCGGGCCGGTCGTCATGTTCGGCCTTGGCGGTATCTTTGCCGAAGTCCTGAAGGACGTCACCTTCCGGGTCGCGCCGTTCGGCGTTCGCGAAGCATCCCAGATGATCCAGGAGATCAAGGGCAGCGCCATGCTGAAAGGCGCGCGCGGCGCCCCGCCGGCAGATGTGCAGGTCCTCGCCAAGGCGCTGTCGGCGCTGTCGATCTTCGCGGTCGCCAATGCCGACCGGCTGGAAAGCATCGACATCAACCCCTTCCTGGTCCTGGAAAAGGGCAAGGGCGGCGTCGCGCTGGACGCCTTGCTGGTGCCGCGCCAGGGATGATTTCCGCGCCGCAAGACACCGCCTTGGCAGGCAGTCTATATTGACCGGTGACCGTATTACGGCACGGATTTCCCGTCGCCATAATATGGACACAATAATGCTTTAACGATTTTGCCTGATCATGGCGAAACCATCATAAAAAAATATGTGCGGCGGAAAAATCCGCCCGGGACAAAGGAACGGGATTGGCTACTTCTCTACAGCAGCCACGCGAGGCCGAGTGCGGCCGGGGCGTGGTCGATGCGGCGTTGCCGGCATGCCGCGTGACCGGCGATGCCCGCAACTGGTTTCGCGTTCTGCAACCCTACCGTAACGCCAGTACCGCACGAAGCCTGGGCCAGCTGTGCGCAACCGCGATTCCGCTGATTGCCCTGTGGGTCGCGACGATCATCGCCGTGCATTACGGATACTGGGCGGCGCTGCTGTTGTCGGTTCCGACCGCGGGTTTCCTGGTGCGGCTGTTCATGATCCAGCATGATTGCGGCCACCACTCGTTTTTCCGATCGCGTCTCGCCAACGACCTGCTGGGCCATGTGATCGGCATTTTCACGCTGACGCCGTTCATCTACTGGCGTAAGGCCCATGCGATCCACCATTCGACCTCGGGCAATCTCGACCGTCGCGGAATCGGCGATCTGGACGTGCTGACCGTGCGGGAATACCAGGCGCTTCCGGCATGGCGGCGCGGCCTTTACCGGCTGTACAGGAACCCGTTCGTTCTGTTCGGCATCGGGCCGATTTACCTGTTCGTTGTAAAATTCCGGCTGCCGGTAGACATGCTGCGCATGCGCCAGGGCACGCTGCCCAGCGTCCTGGCGACGAATTTCGGGATCGCGGCGACTATCGTGACGCTCGGGATATTGCTGGGTTTCGGCGACTTCTTCCTGGTCCAGGCACCGGTTACCGTGCTTTCCTGCTCCATCGGTACCTGGCTGTTTTATGTCCAGCATCAGTTCACCGACACCTACTGGGCGCGTGACGAAAGCTGGGATTTCCACACCGCGGCGGTCGCCGGCAGCAGCTATTACGTCATGCCCCGCTGGTTGCAATGGCTGACGGCGAATATCGGTATCCACCATATCCACCATCTCTCCAGCAGGATTCCGAACTACCGACTGAGCGAGTGCCTGAGGGACTTTCCGGAACTGGGACAGGTCAACCGGCTGACTATCTGGGAAAGCGTGAAATGCGCGCGCCTCACGCTGTGGGACGAGGCGTCGCAGAAACTGATCAGCTTCCGGACGCTGGCCCGGCGTTAGTATAATGCATTGAGCGCCAGCACGGCGCCGATGGCGGTGCCCGCCAGCACGATGGCGGCCGCGTAGAGCATCCGCGCCGGCCGCATGCCCCAGGCCATAACTGCCCTGACGACGCGCAGCCAGGTGTGCTCTACCGGCGGGCAGAAGAAGATGACCGCGGCCAGGGCCGAGGGCATCGCCGCGAACAGGAAGCCGAGGCTGTAGGAATCCGTCGCCGCGAGGATGCCGCCATAGATCGCCGGGTAGGTCATCATCGCCACGCTGGTGAAGGACAGCACCGTGCCGGTGACGCCGCCGACCCGGCCCGCAGGCGCCAGCGCGGCGATTTCCGACAGCAGCAGCCCGTGCCAGCTCAACCCGGTGACATTGTACAGGATCGCGACGGCAAGGATGGCGCCGTGGCTCCAGGCGGGTTCGTAGAATCCAGTCAGGATGGCCGCGAGGGCGCCGAATGCCCCGATCAGCCCGAGCACGATGCGTGCCGGCAGTATCGTGCTGCCGATCCAGCCCCACAGGATCCGCGCCGCGACGGCGGAGAAACTGGCGATGGCAAACAGGACGCCCGCATCCTTTTCGCTGAACGCCAGCCCGTCGATGAGATACAGGATGAAAAACCCGGAAAAGATCGACTGCAACCCGCCAAAGGCGAAGGC
>JAQCHR010000103.1 GCA_027619655.1 Pseudomonadota bacterium | reverse complement strand
GCTGTTCTCCGCCTGCTACCTGGGCCGCAAGGCCGGAGTGCACCGCATCGCGGATAACGGCGCCATCGAAAGCCCGCCGGTGGAATGGCTGACCACGGCGCGGGGCGCGCATTGCTTCCGCACCGACCGGTCGAACAGATTCGCCTTCGTGCCCCATATCGACGGGCACGGCGCACCCAACACGATCTACCAGTTCAAATTCGACGAACAGACCGGCCGCATCACGCCCAACAAGACGGCAAAGGTGAAGCAGCCGAAGAAAACCGGCCCGCGCCATTTCACCTTCCACCCGACCAAGGACATCCTCTATTTCTCGAACGAGCAGGGCTGCAGCGTCAGCGCCTATCATTTCGACCCGATGGCGGGCACCCTGTCCCGCTTCCAGACGATCACGACCCTGCCCAAGGGCTGGAAGGGCGATAATACCTGCGCGCAGATCCACATGACGCCCTGCGGGCGGTTCCTCTATGCGCCGAATCGCGGCCATGACAGCATCGCGCAATTCTCGGTAAATCCGGACAGCGGCAAGCTGAAGGCGCTGGGCCATGTCGAGGCGGAAGCGCGCCCGCGCACCTTCAACATAGATCCGGCAGGGAAATTCCTGGTATCGGCCGGACTCGATACCGGACGTCTGCGCACCTATCGCATTGGCGAGGACGGAAGGCTGGAACAGACCGGCAGCACCACCGTCGGCAAGGACCCGATGTGGGTGAGCATCATCCCGGCGGGGTGATCCGCTATTCCACCAGATCCCAATACGGCCTGTCGCCGAAGCGGTCCACCAGGAAGTCCGTGAACAGGCGGATCTTGGCCGAGAGGTGGCGGGTCGGCGGGTAGATGGCCGACAGGATGACTTCCGGCGGCCGGTAGTCTGGCAGGATAGTCACCAGCCGTCCCGCCTGCAGGTCCGGACCCGAGATGAAACTCGGCGACAGGATGATGCCGAGGCCGCGCACCGCCGCGTCGCACAGCACCTGTCCGTTGTTGGACACCATCGCCGGATTGATATGGACGCCGATGCTGCCTTCCGGCCCGTTTAACCGCCACAGCCCGCCGGTGGAAAGGTTCCCGTAATGCAGGCAGCGATGCTGCCGCAGTTCCGACGGATGCTGCGGCGTGCCATGTGCCGCGAGATATTCCGGCGCGGCGCAGAGCGCGCGCTTCGCCGCGCAGATGCGGAAATCCACCAGGGTCGATTCCTCCTGCAGTTCGGCGATGCGGATGGCAAGGTCAAAGCCTTCCTCGATGATATCGACAAAACGGTCGTTGAGGTTCAGTTCGATGGTGAGGTCGGGATGCCGCGCCATGAAATCCGCGACCGCCCGGCCCAGATGCATCACCCCGAATGACATCGGCGCATTGACCCGCAGCCGGCCCACCGCCGCCTCGTGGGATTCGGCCAGGTCGCGTTCGGCCTCGTCCAGCGCCGCCAGGATCGCTTTCGCCCGGTCGTAGAATGCGGTCCCGTTCGCAGTCGGGGAAACCCGGCGCGTGGTGCGGTTCAGCAACTGCACACCGAGTTCATCCTCCAGCGTAATAACGAGCCGGTTTACCGCCGATCGCGATTGCCCCAGTACCCGGGCCGCTGCGGCGAACCCATCGGCCTCGACAACCGTTACATAGGCATGCAGTGCCGCGAATTTGTCCATAACGCCTCATATTGCCCTGATAATCAGGACAATATGTCGAAAATTATCTGAATTGTCGACACAGACGATAGAACCGATATTCAACGCCAACAGAGACAAACACACGGTAACGGAGGTTCCGACCATGAACACGCTTCGACTTTCCGAACATCGCGGCCACGCCAATCTGGGCTGGCTCGACACGAAACACAGCTTTTCCTTCGGCCACTACCACGACCCGGCACATATGGGCTTCGGCACCCTGCGCGTCATCAACGAGGACATCGTGGAGCCGGGCGCCGGCTTCGACACGCACGGCCATCGCGACATGGAAATCGTCACCTATGTCCTGGACGGCGCGCTGGAGCACAAGGACTCGATCGGCACCGGGTCGATCATCCGGCCGGGCGAGGTCCGGCGCATGACTGCCGGCACCGGCATCCGCCACAGCGAGTTCAATGCCTCGCAAAGCGAAAAGGTGAAGCTGCTGCAGATCTGGATATCGCCGGAAACGCTGGGGTTGACGCCCGGCTATGAGCAGAAGGCCTTCCCCGGCGGTGAACGTCAGGGCGCGCTTCGGCTGCTCGGGTCCCGGGACGGGCGCGAGGGATCGGTGACCATCCACCAGGATGTTTCGCTGTACGGGTCACTGCTGAAACCCGGCGAACAGGTGACGTTCGACGTGCAGCCGGGCCGCAAGATCTGGGTCCAGGTCGCGCGCGGCGCGGTCGCCGTGGCGTGCCAGCCGCTGCAATCCGGCGACGGGATCGGCATCGAAACCCCCGGCAGCCTCAATATCACCGCAACCAGCGAGGCCGAATTCCTGCTGTTCGACCTAGCCGCCTGAACCAACCAAACACACAAAGGAACATCATCATGACCAAGCTTCTCGTTCTCTACTACTCCTCCTACGGCCATATCGAAACCATGGCCCGGGCCATCGCCGAAGGCGCCGGCGACGTCGAAGGCGTCGAGGTCACCGTCAAGCGGGTGCCGGAACTGGTGCCCGAGGAAGCGGCGAAAAAGAACGGCTTCAAGCTGGACCAGAAAGCGCCGGTCGCGACACCAGCCGAACTGGCGGAATACGACGCCGTGATATTCGGGACGCCGACGCGGTTCGGCAACATGGCGTCGCAGATGCGCAACTTCCTGGACCAGACCGGAGGACTCTGGGCCGGCGGCAAGCTGATCGGCAAGGTCGGCTCGGTCTTCACCTCGACCGGGACCGGCGGCGGCAATGAGACCACGATCACGAGCTTCTGGAACACGCTCGCCCATCACGGCATGGTCATCGTCGGTCTGCCCTATGCCAGCCCGGAATTGTCCGATATCAGCAACGTGCGCGGCGGTTCCCCCTACGGGGCGAGCACGATCGCCGGCGCGGACGGATCGCGGACGCCCTCCGCCGCGGAACTGAAACTGGCCCGCGACCAGGGCCGGCATGTGGCCGGGATTGCCAAAAAGCTTGCCGCCTGACGGTATTCAATGGCGCGGGGCGGGTTTCGGTTCACATCCGCACCGCGCCAAGTTTTCAGGCAACGCGCAGGTCCTGCTGCGCCGGGTCAAGATCCTGAATCGTGGCACGCCGCATGTCGCGCCGATAGGCATCCGCGTCATAGGCACACGCGCGGTGCATCGTGCAGCGATTATCCCAGATCACCAGGTCCCCCACCTGCCAGCGATGTGTATGGATGAACTGTGGCTGCGTCGCATGTTCCATCAGGTCCTGCAGCAGCATGCGCCCTTCCGGTACCGGCCAGTCGACGATATGGGAGGCATGCGAGGCAAGATACAGTGCCTTGCGGCCAGATCCGGGATGTTCCCGAACAAGGCGGCGCAATACCGGCGGTGTCGCCAGACGCTCCTGCTCCGAAAACTCGGTGAATCCGAGCTTTGCCCGCGATGTGAATATCGAATGTTCAACGATCAACGCATCGACTTGCTGCTTCATTCTTTGAGGCAGCGCGTCCCAGGCCGCGCGGGTGTCCACAAACTGGGTCTCGCCGCCCTCGGGGACGACCGTATGGGCATGCAGCATCGAATATTTCGCCGGTGTCTTCTTGAAAGACGAATCGGTATGCCAGAGCCGGTTGCCGAGTGAAAACATCCGGCGCCGGTCGTTGCGATCAAGCAATCCGTTGTTTTCGTCCAGATTGGAAATATCGACCAGCTTCGGGCTGACCCGCTGTTTGACGCCGGTCGTCAATACGCCGTTCTGCGGCTCCAGTTTTCCGAAACGGCCGGCAAAAGCCACCTGATCATCCTCCGTCAGGCAGGGGCCGTGAAAAACCAGCACTGCATATTCGTTCAGGCCGGCAACGATGGCGTCACGCATCTGGTCGTCGAGCGGCTGAGTAAGGTCGATACCGGCAACTTCACCGGCAAAGAACGGATGCAACTTGCGAAAGGCGACGGTCATGACAGACTTCTCCAAAGATCGTGATGGCGGCGGCAACCGCCAAAGCCATGATATTTGACAGGCCTGACATGATAATGTCGAATTCATTATATTGGGTTAGCATAATGAAATGTTATATGGCTGTGAGGTAATATGCGTCTCAATCTGCGCCAGGTCGAAGCCTTCAGGGCCGTATTCCAGACCGGAAGCATGACGGCGGCCGCAGATCTTATGGGCGTGACGCAACCGGCGATAAGCCGGCTTATCCGCGACCTGGAAGCTGAAACCGAAATCAGGCTGTTCGACCGGACCGGCGGACGGGGCACGCCGACGCCGGATGCCGTCGCCCTGATCCGCGAGGTCGACCGCAGTTTTCACGGACTGGACCGTATCGCCCGCGCCGCAATCGAACTGCGCGGGCGCCGCGAAGGGGTACTGCGGATCGCGGCGTCGGTCGCCCCGTCCTTTTTCTGTCTGCCAGCGGTGATCGGTCGGTTCCACGAAGCCTGGCCGGGTGTCGGCCTGTCGCTGAAGACGGGTTCGTCGCCGGAGGTTCTGGATCTTGTCGCTTTGCAGCAATGCGATATTGGTGTGGCCGTCGTACCTGCGGAAGCACCGGGCGTCAGGATTGAGCCACTACCGGTTCAGGATGTGTTATGTGTCCTCCCGGCATCGCATCCGCTGGCGGCAAAACGCGTGATCCGCCCGCAGCATCTCGATGGCGTACCGCTGCTTATGGTTTCCGATTACAGCCTGTTGCAACAACGTATCATGCAATGTCTTGATGCCGCCGGAATCCGGAAGAATATCGTGTTTGAATCCTCATATTTGGCGCCAATCTGCGGGATGATCGCGGAAAACGCCGGCATATCGCTGCTTGATCCCCTGACCGCCCGCGCAAGCCAGAACGAAAGGATCGCCGTGCGGCGTTTCGCGCCGGCGGTGCCCTTCGAGTTGAAGCTCATCCATTCCGCCACCCGCCCGCCGACAGAGCGCGCCACAGCCTTCGCGGCGCTGCTGGAGCAGCACCTGCTTTCCCGCCGCACCTGAAAACACGGTGCGTCTGGCGGCCCTCGCACCGGGCTGCTAACGTTCCGCGCAGATTACTGCATGTCGGGCGCATTCAGACGCGCGACAGATCAAGGGGGAATAATCGATGACCGTTGCCAGTATATTCGCGGACTTCCTGACCCGCACGACCTATGACGACCTGCCGGACCAAACGGTCGACCACGCCGCAATGCTGATCGCCAGCACCATCGCCAGCGCCGCCAGCGGCAGGGATATCGAATCCGCGGCAATCATCCGGGCGCTCGCGCGGGAACGGGGCGGCACGCCGGAAGCCTCTGTCTGGTTCGACGCCGGCCCGAAGCTGCCCGCCATATACGCCGCGCGGGCCAATGCGCTGATGAGCGACGCCGCCGCCTCCGACGACAGCGACCTGCGCAACATCGTCCATGCGGGTACGCCGCTGACCGCCACGGCACTGGCGCTGGCGGAACGGACCGGCGCGACGGGCAAGGATATTCTGGCCGCAATGGTCATCGGCTACGAGGCCGCCGGGCGAGTCGGCGCGTCGGTCACCAACGGCATCAACAATATCGGCTTCCACGGCTGTCTGGGCGCCGCTTTCGGTGCGGCGGTCGCCGCCGGCAAACTGCTGAAGCTGGATGCGGGCCAGATGGCGCATACGCTGGCGCTGACCGCCACCTCCATGGGCGGGCTGCGGGCCGCCGCCAATACCAGCATTTCGCGCGAATACCATGCCGGGCAGGCGACGATGGCCGGCATCGACGCGGCGATGGCGGCGCAGAAAGGCTATACGGGCGAACTCGGCATTTTCGAGGCGCCGAAGGGATTCTGCGCCGTGTTCGGCGGCGGCAGCAGCGACGGCATCACGCGCGACCTTGGCCAGGACTGGGATATCGTCACCGATATGGCGGTCAAGCTGGTGCCGGGCGGCCATCATTACCATGCCATGGCGGAAGCGGCGGCCAATGCCGCGCGCGCCGGCGACATCGCGCCGGATGATATCGCCGCGATCATCGTATCCGTCCCGGGCGTGAAGGCGCTGACCCCGCCGCTGCACCCGGCCAACCTGATCGACATGGCGCACAGCCCGGCCTATTTCACCGCGGCGGGCGCCGTGGACCGCGCATTCGGCTGGGCCAATGCCAGCCCTCAGAAAATCGCCGACCCGGCCATCCACAGGGTGATCGACAGGGTGCGGATCGGGCCGGAACCAACCGAGAATGTCGCGGCCTACCGGCAGGGCGCGACCGTGACCATCGAAACCACGGACGGGCGCGCGGTGACCGATACCGTCCATGTCCCGAACGGCGCGGGCATGCTGGGGATCGACTGGGCGGATATCGACACGAAATACAGGGCGCTGGCGCCGCATGCGCTGGACAGCCGGCAGCTCGAGAGCAGCCTCGCGGTCATCCACGATTTCCGTCAGGTGTCGGATATCGCCACGCTGATCGACGTCCTGCGCTAACCGCCGCGAGGAAGCGTCAGGCGGCACGGCCTTTCCGCGCCCGGCCGCCAGGCTTCTTTGCCGCGTGAAAATGTCGTGCCGGCTTCTTTTTCGACAGCGGCCGGCGCTTGGAATCGGCGGGGCCCTTCGCCACGTCGGCGGCATGGAAGGGCTGGTCCACGATCACCGACATATTCTGCTTGGTCGTCCGCTCGATCGTGCGCAGGTATTTGCGTTCATCGCGGTCGCAGAACGAAATGGCGATGCCCGATGCTCCGGCGCGGGCGGTGCGGCCGATCCGGTGCACATAGCTTTCCGCATCGGTCGGCACATCGAAATTGATCACATGGGTCACGCCCGAAACATCGATCCCGCGCGCGGCGACATCGGTCGCGACCAGCGCCCGGACATGACCCGACCGGAATCCGGTCAGCGCGAACTGCCGCTCGCTCTGTTCCTTTTCACCATGGATGGCATCGGTCTTGATACCGCAATTGTCCAGGTAATTGGACAGCCGTTCGGCGCCGCGCCGTGTCCGTGTGAAGACGAGCACCCTTTTGATCGCCGCGTCTTTCAGCAGTTCGGCGAGCAGCGCCTGCTTCTTGTCCTTGTTCACGAAATAGACCTGCTGCGTGACCTTTTCGACCGTCGTCGCGGCGGGCGCGGCCTCGATCCGGACCGGATTGCGCAGCAGTCCGTCGGCCAGCCCCTGGATCGATTTCGGCATCGTCGCCGAAAACATCGCCGTCTGGCACTGTTTGGGCAGGGCGGCGGCGATCTTTTTCACATCGGGGATGAACCCCATATCAAGCATCCGGTCGGCTTCGTCGAGGACGAAGATTTCGACCGCGTTCAGCGACAGATGCCCCAGCTTCATCAGATCCAGAAGACGGCCCGGCGTCGCCACGAGGACATCGACGCCCTGGCTCAGGGTCCGGATCTGCGCCCGTTTGGGGGAGCCGCCGAAAACAACGGCGGCGCGCAGCGGCGCAAGGCGCCCGTAGCGGCGCAGGCTGTCGGCAATCTGGCTCGCCAGTTCCCGGGTCGGGGCGAGGATGAGCGCGCGTGTCTGGCCGCGCAGGCGTGGCCTTGTACTCTGCAGCAGGCGATGCAGCAGCGGCAGCGCGAAGGCCGCCGTCTTGCCCGTTCCGGTCTGCGCGATCCCCAGCAGATCGCGGCCCTGCATCAGGGGCGGAATGGCCTGCGCCTGGATTGGCGTGGCCGCCGTGTAACCCTCGCCGGAAATCGCGTTCAGAATTGGTTCGGCCAGTTCGAGGGCCTTGAAGTCGGTCATGTAGCGCCGTTCTTTCCCGAATGAATGGCCCGGCCGGCGCGCCTCTTGCGGGCGGCGGCGGGCATCATGCGTGCTGTTTCGACACGGTCCGCCATTTTGCGGAAGCCGGTCTGTTAAACGCCCACATGTACCGGAATGAAACCTGACCCGATTTGGGTCTGAAAGGGCGCAATATTCCCGGCACTAAAGCGCTTTTGTTATTGGAATGTAAAGATAATATGTTGTGCCGCGAATTCCGGCAGTTTCAGGCGAGGGCAATCGCCTTGATCTTCGCCCGGCGCTGGCCGGAGCGCTGGGCAATTTCATTGTCCTGGTCTTCAATCGCGGTACGGGCCAGATCCTGGATCGAGTCACCAAACGACTGGTCCAGCAGATCGTTCGAGATCCGCCGGTTCGAGGTCATCGTGCCGTCTTCATAGGTGACATTGAATGCCATGAACGCGGCACCCTTGCCCTTGGGATTCTTGCGAGCCATTGCCCGGTTTCCATCTGATCTGAGTAGCGGCCGGGAAGTTCCCGGCGTCTTGCCTCGCCTGGCGAGGACAATGGTAACAAGCGACAGCTGCCTCCCGCCATAGCGGGAGGCGGCGTCAAGCAGAACTAGTCGATGACGGAGAGATCTTCCGCGGAAGACTTCCCGTTCTGACCGGCCTGAAGCTCGTAGGAGACCTTCTGGCCTTCATTGAGCGTGCGCAGCCCGGCGCGTTCGACGGCCGAAATGTGAACGAATGCGTCGTTACCGCCGCCTTCCGGCTCGATAAATCCAAAACCCTTGGTCGGGTTGAACCACTTAACTGTACCAGTAGTCATAGTCATTTCCTCTAACATGTCTCAAGTCTGCGCTGTCGCACCATGCTTCAACGCGTTTATAACGTTCACATTGTCAGGGGATAACGAGGCTAATCGGCGTACCGGCTATTCAAGTAACACAAAACAAATGCAACACGTATGACTGCTATGTAGAGAATATCCTTGGAAAGTCAATGGCGCGGACCCCGATGGACCCGCGCCATTATTTTATTTTACGCCTTTTACTTGCGGCGCCTGAAGAAATTTAGCGCTTCTAATCCCGGACCCGGACCAGTTTCCGCATGCTGCGCAGGTCGGCCGGCGGCGGATTGCCCTTGGCGAAAGGGAACCGCGGCCATGCCGTAAAGGCCACTTCCCCGACATAGAGATCGCCATGGCTGTCAACGGCCAGCCCGTGCGGCGAAATAAACTGGTGCGGTTCGCGACCCGCACGAATATCGCCGACCCGCGCCAGCACCTCGCCCTTATTGGTCATCACCGTCACGCGCGGCCCCAGGTTCGGCGCCTCGATATTGACCTGCATGCCCGGGCCGATTTCACCGACATAGCATAGCGGGTTCTGGCAGGTTTCCATGCACAGCCCGCTGGGCCGGTGCATGTTGTGCCACTGGGTTTCAAACTTGCCGTTGCCATCGAAGACCTGGATGCGATGGTTTTCCCGGTCGGCGACATAGACCCAGCCATCGGCGTCACAGACGATATTGTGCGGCAGGTTGAACTGCCCCGGCTCGACCCCCGACTCCCCCCAGGAGAACAGCAGCTTGCCGTCCGGTGAGTATTTGTGGACACGGGGATTGCCGTAGCCGTCCGACACATAGATGTCCCCCTCCGGCGACAGCGCCGTGTGCGTACAGCGGTGGAACGGCAGACCCGACATGTAGGGGGC
>JAQCHR010000102.1 GCA_027619655.1 Pseudomonadota bacterium | reverse complement strand
CGCGCAGCCTGTTATAACTCATGGACCGGGACGATGCGCCGGGCGAGCAGCAGGAGACATGCGATGAAGGGCGACCCCAAGGTCATCAAGCATTTGAACGCCATTCTGAAAAATGAACTGACGGCGATCAACCAGTATTTCCTGCATGCGAAGATGCTCAAGGACTGGGGCATTTCGGAACTCGCCGAAGCGGTCCGGCATGAATCGATCGACGAGATGAAGCATGCGGACGAACTGATCGACCGCATCCTCTTCCTGGACGGCCTGCCCAACCTGCAGGATCTCGGCAAGCTGCGGATCGGCGAGAATATCGAGGAAATCCTGCGCTGCGACCTGGCGCTGGAAATGGACGCGATCCCGGACCTGCAGGCGGCGATCGCCGATTGCGAATCCGCCGCCGACTACGTGACCCGCGACCTGCTGAGCGGCATCCTCGATTCGGAGGAGGAGCATGTCGATTTCCTGGAAACCCAGTTCGACATGATCGAGCGCATGGGCCTGCAGAATTACGCCCAGCTTAACAGCGAGGCGGCGGAAGACTGACGTCAATCGTGATGGGCCGGAATGGCCCGGCGGGTTTCCGGTAAAGGGCGGTCTGCATTAACGGGCCGGCCGTTCCGGTTCCACGGCGGCGGGTGTTTCCTTCTGCGCCGGGTTCTTGGCGATCCGGCGCCGTTCCCCCTGATCCGCGAGGGCGGCAAGCGCTTTCAGCAGGGTGCCCGGTTTCATTTGCGACCATTGCTGCATGACGGCGCCTATACGGTTTCCGGCGCGCGGGCGCCGGCCGGAACCAGATGCTCCGTATCGATCATTTCCTGCGCGAATTCAAGGCATTGACCGCATTCCGGCCCGTTGCCGAGCTGGCTGTAGGCCTGCCGGGCACAGCGGACGCCCTGCTGTGCCAAGGCCCGGATTTCCGCGTCGCGGTATCGATTGCAGATACATACGTACAAGATGCTGCTCCTGTTGGGGCGCGCACTGTGCTGCAAACGATAATGATTGTCAATTGCGAAAATTTCCGCGTTGGCGCAATACCGGTTCGGCAGGGTATCGTCGGGACAATGCCAGTATTGCCGCATCGGGAGGGATGTATTGACCGCGCGCGAGACAGACCCGGCCGCCGTCACGATTTCGGGCGATGGCCCGCCCGTCGTTCTGATCCACGGCATGGGGCTGAACCGCCATATGTGGGACGGGATGCTGCCCGCGCTCACGGCCCGTTTCCGGGTCATCCGCTATGACCTTCCGGGGCATGGAGATGGTTCGCCGCCGCCGGAACATTGCGTCCTGGGCGACCTTGTGGCGCAGCTTGACGCGCTGCTGACGGCGCTGGATGTCGCACGGGCGGCCCTTGTCGGTTTCTCCCTGGGGGGCACGCTGGCGCAGGCCTATGCGGTCGATCATCCGGACCGCACAACCGCTATCGCCGTGCTGAATTCCGCCTTCCGCCGCGACGCGGCACAGCGCGAGGCGATGCTGGAACGGCTGCGCCTGTCCGAAGAAGCGGGACCCGTCCTGACCGTGGACGCGGCGCTGGAGCGCTGGTTTACGCCCGGATTTGCCGCGGCGCATCCGGACGTGCTGGAACAGGTGCGGCGCTGGATGCTGGCCAACGACCCGGCGCATTACGCTTCGCTCTACCGGGTGCTGGCCACGGGCGACGATGCGGCAGTGGCCGACGGGCGGGCGCTGGCCGACTCCGTCGGCGATATTGCCTGTCCCGCGCTGGTCCTGACCGGGGCGGACGACCGCAACAGCACCCCCGCCATGGCGCGGGACATGGCGGCGGCGATGCGCCATGGCCGCGCGGAGATCATTCCCGGCCTGCGCCATATGGGCCTGGCGGAAGCCCCGGACCGCTTTACGGCGCCCCTGATTCCGTTCCTGGAAAGCACAAGTCCATGACCTGGCCTTTCCTGCTGACGGTGTCGTGGCGCCGGCTGATTCAGATAATTTTCGCGCGCAGCCAGCCGCTCGCCTGTTCGACCACGAGGACCAGCAGGAATACGAACAGGATGATCGTGCAGGCGGTGTCATAATTGAACAGGTCCATTGCGACCTTGAGTTCGATGCCGATCCCGCCGGCGCCGACGAGGCCGAGCACGACCGAGGATCGGGTTGCCTTTTCCAGGCTGAACAGCGACGTGTTGATGAAGGACGGCATCGCCTGCGGGATGATGGCGGAGAAGATCATGCCGGTGCGGCTGCCGCCGATGGCGGTCAGGGCCTCGCGCGGGCCGGTTTCGGTTTCCTCCATTGCCTCGGCGAAGAACCGGCCGCAAAAACCGATCGTGTCGATCATGATCGCCAGCGTTCCGGCTGCCGGTCCCAGTCCCACGGCAATGACAAAGAACAGCGCCCAGATTAGGTCCGGCACCGTGCGGAAGAAGGATATCAGGCTGCGGACCGTGTAATACACGGCGGGATGAGGGGAAATGCCCCGCGACGCCAGGATCGCCAGCGGCAGGCTGAAGGCGATTCCAAGCACCGTACCGGCGAGCGCCATCTGAGAGGTTTCGAACAACGACAGGCCAATCGGCGCTGCGCGGCTCAGATCGGGTGGAAACATCTGGCCCAGGATACGGCTGATGCTGGGCAACCCGTTGAGCAGACGATCTACGGACAGGCCGGAACTCTGTATCGCGACGATGACGAACGCGGCTGCCGCGACATACAGCGCAAAGGTCAACGCGCCTGGCCGCTCAAAACGCGGTGGCGGGGCCAGTCGCCGCGTTGCCGGCTCCGGGCTGGCGGCGGCGTTATTCATAGACATGTTTCAGTTCGTCGATACTGGCCGTGGCGGCGGGGCAGTCCAGGCTGACCCGCCCGGCCTGCAGACCGACAATACGGTCGGCAAATTCGATGGATTGCTCCAGCTGGTGCGAGGTGAACAGCAGGGTCGTCCCGTCCTCGCGCAGCAACTGGACGAACAGTTCCATCACCTCCAGCCCGGCGACGGGATCGAGGCTGGCAACCGGTTCATCGGCGATGACGAATTTCGGGTCCTGCATCAGGGTGCGGGCGATGGCGACCCGTTGCGATTGGCCGCCCGAAAGCTGGTCGGCGCGGCGCTGGGCGAGGGCGGTCAGACCCACCCGGTCGAGGCAATGCATGGCGCGTTCCCGCGTCTGGCGCGTTGCCAGCGAATGGTACCAGACCCGCGGTCCCGATTGCCGGGATTGCGCGCCGTGGATGACATTGCTCAATACCGGCAGTTGCCGCACCAGATTATGGCGTTGAAAGACGAAGCCGACCTCGGCCCGCAATCGCCTCAGCGAACGCTGCTTCAGCGTCATGACCCGGCGGTCGAACAGGTGAATTTCGCCGGCATCGGGTTCGATCAACCGCAACAGGCAGCGCAGCAGGGTCGATTTCCCGGCCCCGTTGGACCCGATCAGCGAAACCGATTCGCCGCGTCCGATATCGAGATCGACACCCGAAAGAACGGCCGTGCCGGCGGAAAAGGATTTGGTCAGGCCTCGTATCGTACAGACCGGATCGGAGAGCGGCGCCGGTCGAATCGCGACCGGCGCCGGGGTATCGACGAGGCTGGGCCGCAGCGCGGCCGTGTTCGCGGCGATGATCAGTCGCCCACGAACTTGCCGAAGGAATTCACGCCGATGGTCTTGTACATCGAGCGGACATAGTCGTAATCCTTGTCCGAAACCGAACCGAGGAAATGGCCACCGAGATATTTCTCGTTATCCTTGCCCTTGACGACAGCGGCGATCAGCGCGGCGCCATCCTTGATGAAGGCGTCGCGGACCTTGTTGAACATCGCGTCCGGTACATCCGGGCTGGCGACCAGCACATCATTCGGCAGGTCGCGGCCGCGGGCGATGACCGTGAAGGCCTGTTCCGGGAACGCATCGCGGATTTGCTGCAAATGAGTGAAGTTCATGCCGATTGCCTGGATATCGCCGCGGATCAGCGCCTCGACGGCGATATTGCGGCTGACGATGACCGGGTCGTAATCCTGGTTGTACATCAGGCCGAGATCGGCCAGTGCCTGTGCCGGCCCCAGATGCTGGGAGGTGGATCCGACCGAACCGAACGACACCTTCTTGCCCTTCAGGTCCGCGACGCCTTTGACCGGGCCTTCGGCAAGGGTGACGATCTGCGCGAAATAGTCGGGACGCTGCCAGCCGATGACGACTTTGGCTTTGGTGCGGTCACGGAAGACGACATATTCGGCCGGGCCGGTCAGGACGAAATCGACCTGCTTTGCCGTCATGGCTTCAACGGCGGCGGTACGGCTGTTGACGGCGGAAAATTTAACGTCGTAGCCGGTGGCTTTTTCCAGCGCCGATTTGAATGCGCCGAATTCGCGCTGCAATTCTTCCATGCCGCCGATATCGGTGACGGCGAAACGGATCGACTCCGCAGCCTGCGCCACTGGCGACAGGACAATCGACAGCGCCATCGCGATGCCACCCAAAGAACTCTTCAACATGCGCCTACCCCTGAATTGGATCAAAACCGGATATGGCCGTCGGGTTCGCGCCCGGACATTGCCACATTGCCAACATGGTGCGGCATCAGTGTGGACGGCGGATGACCGTCGGCTTTCAGTTTGGTGATGGGTTTGTGTCGGTTTTGTTGCCGCCATGAACCGGCGCTGTCATCTGCCTGTCTCAATTCCTCTCTATGAAGGCTGCTTCGAGTTTTGGGGAGCAGGCGATGGACGACCTCACTATCATCAATGGCAGGGTGCTGCTGGCCGACGGCACGGTAGCGGAAACAGCGCTCCACCTGCGCGACGGCCACATTGCCGGTTTCGACGGCGATATGCCCGGCGCGAACAATACGATCGACGCAAAAGGGAAATACGTCCTGCCCGGTATCGTCGACATTCACGGCGACGCCTTTGAACGCCAGATCATGCCGCGGCCCGGTGTGCATTTCGCTCTGGATATCGCGTTGCTGGATACGGACCGCCAGATGCTCGCCAACGGGATCACGACGGCATTTCACGGCGTGACATTCTCCTGGGAACCGGGACTTCGCAGCCGGGATAATTTCGTCCGGATCATGGATACGGTGGCGGCGCTGAACGGTGCGCTGAAATGCGATACCCGCCTGCATATGCGTTTCGAAACCTATAATATCGATGGCGCTGACGCGGTTCTGGAATGGACGGAACAGGGCCGTATTGGCCTGCTGGCGTTCAACAACCATACGCCGGAAATCTACGAGAATACGCTGAACGGAACCGGCCTTGCCAAATATGCCGGCCGGGCGGGGTTGAGTGAGTCGGAATATGCGGCCCTGGTCGAACGGGTTATTGCCCGCGCCGGGGAAGTCCCGGCGGTTGTCGAGAAGCTGGCGTCGGCAGCGGGCCGCGCCGGTATCCAGCAACTGTCCCATGACGACGCCGAACCCGAAATGCGCACCTATTACAATGACCTGGGCTGCCGGGTCTGTGAATTTCCCGAAACCGAGGAAACGGCCCGAACCGCCCGCGATTACGGCAACCCTATTGTCATGGGCGCACCCAATGTCGTGCGGGGTGGCAGCCACAATGGTTCGATATCGGCGGCGGAAATGATCGGCAAGGGCCTGTGTACCGTTCTCGCGTCCGACTACTACTACCCGGCGCCCCTGCATGCCGCATTCAGACTGCATCGCGAGGGGGGCATGGGGCTGGCGGAGTCTTGGTCGCTGGTGTCCCGTGGTCCGGCGCTGGCGACGGGTCTCGATGACCGTGGCGAAATAGCCGAAGGCAGGCGCGCCGATATCCTGATCGTCGATGATCATGCCGGCGGTCCGCCGACGGCCGATATCTCAATCGTCGGCGGTCAACCCATCGGCTGGCTGTGAGCGGGACACCGCATTGGTAAGCCGCGCTGGAACGGGCGCTCGCTTGGCTATGCCGCCGTGGCGCCGCCGTCGACGATCAGTTCGGTGCCGGTGATGAACGAGGATTCGTCGCTTGCCAGGAAGACGATGGCGCTGGCGATTTCCTCGGGTTGGGCGAAACGGCCGAGCGGGATGCCGGCGAAGCGTTCGGCGCGCAGGGCCTCCGGCACCGCCTCGTAGCCCATGATGGTTTCGACCGGGCCGGGATGCACCGAATTGCAGCGAATGCCATCCTTGGCATAGGTCACCGCTACCGACTTGCTCATCAGCCGCACCGCGCCCTTGGACGCGCCGTAATGCGATGACAGCGAGGCGCGGATGCCGGCGGTGGAGGAGATGTTGACGATGGAGCCGCCGCCGCTGGCGCGCATCGCCGACAGTACCGCCTTGCAGCCCAGGAAGACGCCCTTGCCGTTCACGTCCATGATCAGGTCCCATTCGTCTTCGCTGATCTCGTGCATCGGCTTGCGCTGGTAGACGCCGGCATTGTTGACCAGGATATCCAGCCGGCCATGCGCGTCGGTCAGCGATTTTACGGCCGCGTCCCAGTCGGCGGATTTCGTCACGTCGAGCTTCAGGAAGGTCACCGACTGTCCCTTGGCGGTCAGTTCGGCGGCCAGTTTCTCGCCCGCTTCCACCGCGATGTCGCCCAGCCCCACATGCGCCCCTTCGGCCGCCAGCCGCCGGACGGTGGCTTCGCCGATGCCCCGATGCCCGCCGGAAACCAGCGCGACCTTGCCCTTGAGATTCATGTCGTTCCCTCCCGTGATGTGTTGTTCAGCGCTGGCGGCCAAGCAGATTTCCCGTGGCGCCCATATTGGCGGCCAGCAGGCAGATGATGTCATGCGCGATGGCGGCGCCCGCGATGGCCGTGATTTCCGCGTGGTCATAGGCCGGCGCGACCTCCACCACATCCGCCCCGGCGATATCGAGCCCCGCCAGCCCGTGCAGGATGCCCAGCGCCTGCGCCGAGCTGAGCCCGCCCGCGACCGGCGTGCCGGTGCCCGGCGCGAAGGCCGGGTCCAGGCAGTCGATGTCGAAGGTCAGGTAGACGGTGCTGTCGCCGATCCGCTCGCGGATCGCCGCGATGGTGGCGTCGATGCCGTGCCGGTGGATCCAGGGCGCGGTCAGGAGTTCGAAACCGTGGTCGCTATCGTTATGGGTGCGGATGCCGACCTGGCAGGATCGCGCCGGATCGATCAGCCCTTCATGGGCGGCGCGCAGGAACATCGAGCCATGGTCGAAACGCGCGCCGTCATCCTCCCAGGTGTCGCAATGGGCGTCGAAATGCAGCAGCGCGACCGTGCCATGGGTCTTGGCGATGGCGCGCAGGATCGGATAGGTCACGAAATGGTCGCCGCCCAGGCTGAGCGGAATAGCCCCCGCGGCAAGGATTGTGGCGATATGGGATTCGATGGATTCGACGATCGTTTCCGGATGGTGCGGGTCGAGGAAACAGTCGCCGTAATCCACTACCGACAGCGTGTCGAACGGGTCAAAGCCGAAGGGGAAGGCCTTCAGTTCCGCCAGTTGCACGGCGGCGGCGCGGATCGCCCGCGGCCCCAGCCGCGCGCCGGGCCGGTAGGTCACTGCGCCGTCATAGGGAATGCCACTGACCGCGACATCGACGCCGGACAGGTCGCGGGTATAGCGCCGGCGCAGAAAGCTGAGCGCCCCGCCATAGGTCATTTCCGGCCAGCGGCCCTGGTTTTCCGGTTTCAGGAAGGCCTGGTCGCCCTGTTCATCCGTCGTCATGGGTCTGTTCCGTCCGTGCGGGCGTGGAGTGTCTGCCGCCGCATTGTCGGTGAAAGCGCGAGGCGCTTCAACCGGTCTCCGCCAGCGCAAAAACCCTGCTTGGCCGTATCCCGTTTTGACAGTAACATCAACTGCTTCTGCTGCGCTGCGGGAACGCGGTTCGCGTATGGCGGCGGCAATAGGGAGGGGCGCATGCCCGATTCGGAAGCCTCGGCGACAGGCGGGGCAATCGCCGCCCCGGCGGTGCAGGCCCTGGCGCGCGGGATATTCGATGCCTTGCGCGACATGTCGTTCGACGGCGTCGGCGTCAGCCGCGAAACTTACGGCCCCGGCGAAACCGATGCGATGGACCTGCTGGCCCGGACCGCCACGGAGAACGGTTTCGCGGTGTCCTGGGACGCCGCGCGCAACCTGGTTGTCCGGCTGGAAGGCCAGGATCCTGATGCGCCGGTCGTGGCGACAGGATCGCATCTCGATACCGTGCCCGTGGGCGGCAATTTCGATGGCGCGGCCGGCGTGGTCGCCGGGCTGCTGGCGCTGATCGCGGCGCGCGATGCGGGCGTGCCCCGGCGGCCGATGGAACTGATCGTCCTGCGCGGCGAGGAAAGCGCCTGGTTCGGCGGACCCTGCTATTTCGGCTCGCGTGCGATCTTCGGCCAGCTGACGGAGACGGATTTCGCCAGCGCCCATCGCGACTCGGGGCGTACGCTGGCCGGCTGCATGGCGGATTGCGGCGTCGACATGGACACCGTGCGGGCGGGCCGGGGCCTGCGCGACCCCGCCGCCTTCCACTGCTGGTTCGAACTGCATATCGAGCAGGGGCCGGTGCTGATCGCGCGGGAGAAACCGGTCGGCATCGTCACCGGGATCTGCGGCAATATCCGCCGCCGCCACGTCGTCTGCCGGGGCGAGGCGGCGCATTCGGGTGCTGTGCCGCGCTGGCTGCGCCATGATGCGGTGCTGGCGATGTCGGAACTGCTGATGCGGCTGGACGAACACTGGCGCGTGCTGCTGGAATGGGGCGAGGACCTGGTCTTCACCGCCGGGATCGTCGAGACCGACGCGCGCGAATACGCCATTTCCCGCGTGCCGGGGCAGGTCAGGTTTGCCTTCGAATACCGCAGCCAGGATGCGAAGACGCTGGAATCCTTCGGCAAGCTGATCGAAACCGAATGCGCGCAGATCGGCGGCAAGCGCGGCGTCAGTTTCGACCTGGGCTCGGCGGTGCGGACCGAACCGGCCCGCATGTCGGAACCCATGATCGAACACCTAGAGGCGCTGGCACAGGGCGCCGGGATGGAATACGAGGTCATGCCCTCGGGCGCGGGGCATGATTCCGCCGTATTCGCCAATGCGGGCGTGCCGTCGGCCATGATCTTCGTGCGCAACGACAAGGGCAGCCACAACCCGCATGAGGCGATGGATTTCGACGATTTTTTGCCGCCGCCGCATTGCTGGCGGAAGGCATGCGGGACGCGGCGAATGCCGGGGAAGGGTTCGGGTCATGACCGATGTGGACAACAGCGCGGAGGAAACCGCGCGGATCATTCTCGACTGCGGCGCGGTGCATACGCGTACCGGCGGCGAGCCGTTCTTCTTTTCCTCCGGCTGGGCCAGCCCGGTCTTCGTCGACCTGAAGCGGCTGATCTCCTATCCGCAGGCGCGCTGCCGGCTGCTGGCGCTGGCGCTGAACCGGATCGCGGCGGAGCTCCCGGCGAACTCGTTCCAGCAGGTCGCGGGCTGCGAACTGGCCGGCGTGCCGTTTGCGACCATCGTAGCCGACCGGCTCGACCTGCCGCTGGTGGTGGCGCTGAAACAGGCGCGCGGTTTCGACCGGCTGTCGCAGTTCGAGGGCACCTTCGAGCCGGGAACCAGCACCTTGCTGGTCGATGATCTA
>JAQCHR010000101.1 GCA_027619655.1 Pseudomonadota bacterium | reverse complement strand
TCGGCTTCGACAAGCCGCCGCTGGAACGGTTCTTCCTGATGATCGGCAATTACGCCACCTTCGATTTCGGCAAGAGCTTCTTCCGCGACAGCACCGTTGTCGACCTCGTGCTCAGCAAGATGCCGGTTTCGATCTCGCTCGGCTTGTGGACGACATTGCTGGTCTATCTGATTTCCATCCCGCTGGGGATTGCCAAGGCGGTCCGCGACGGCACGCGCTTCGACGTCTGGACCAGCACCGTGGTGATCATCGGCAATGCGGTGCCGTCCTTCCTGTTCGCAATCCTGCTGATCGTCATCTTCGCCGGCGGTCAGTACCTGGACTGGTTTCCCCTGCGCGGGCTGGTCTCCAATACCTGGGAGACCATGTCCTGGCCGGCGCGGATCGCCGATTATTTCTGGCATCTTGCGCTGCCGCTGACCGCCCTGCTGATCGGCTCCTTCGCGACCCTGACGCTGTTGACCAAGAATTCCTTTCTGGAGGAAATCAACAAGCAGTTCGTCGTCACCGCACGGGCCAAGGGGCTGACGGAACACCGGGTGCTGTACGGGCATGTCTTCCGCAACGCCATGCTGATCGTGATCGCCGGATTTCCATCGGCCTTCATCGGCATCCTGTTTACCAGCACGCTGCTGATCGAAATCATCTTCTCGCTGGACGGGCTGGGGCTGCTGGGGTTTGAGGCGGTGATCAACCGCGATTACCCGATCATGTTCGCGACTCTGTATTTCTTCACCCTGCTGGGCCTGCTGATGGGAATCGTCAGCGATGTCATGTACATGCTGATCGATCCGCGTATCGATTTCGAAAGCCGCCAGTCATGACGGATATGGCCATCCATCAGGACCGGTTTCTCGGCATCCCGATCCGCCCGCTGACCCGGCGCCGGATCGCGAATTTCGCCGCCAACCGGCGCGGATTCTGGTCGCTGTGGATTTTCCTGGCGATATTCCTGCTGTCGCTCTGTGCCGAACTGATTGCAAACGACCGGCCGGTCCTGATCCGGTTCGACGGCGGTTTCTATGTTCCGGTTCTCGTGACCTATGCCGAAACGGAGTTTGGCGGCGAATTTCCGACCGAGGCCGATTACACGGATCCCTTCGTGGTCGAACTGATCGAGGAAAAAGGATGGATCCTCTGGCCGCCGATCCGGTTTCGCTACGACACCAACATCACCGACCTGGAGGCGCCGTCGCCGTCGCCGCCGACATGGCGGAACTGGCTCGGCACGGACGACCAGTCGCGCGATGTGGTGGCGCGGATCGTCTACGGATTCCGGATATCGGTGCTGTTCGGCCTGCTGCTCACCATTCTCAGTTCCGCCATCGGCATTGCGGTCGGCGCCATCCAGGGGTTCTTCGGCGGGCTGATCGACCTGTTCGGGCAGCGGTTGATCGAAATCTGGGGCGGGCTGCCGACCCTGTATATCCTCATCATCATGGCCAGCATCGTGACACCGAGTTTCTGGCTGTTGCTGGGGCTGCTGCTGCTGTTCAGCTGGACGGCGCTGGTCAGCCTGGTGCGGGCGGAGGTGCTGCGGGCGCGCAATTTCGAATACGTGAAGGCGGCGCGGGCGCTGGGTATTCCCAACCGCACGATCATGTTCCGCCACGTTCTGCCCAATGCGATGGTCGCGACGCTGACCTTCCTGCCGTTCATTACCTCGGGCGCGCTGATCACGCTGACCTCGCTGGACTTCCTCGGCTTTGGCCTGCCGGCCGGTTCGCCGTCGCTCGGCGAGTTGCTGAAACAGGGGAAGGAAAACCTGCAGGCGCCCTGGCTGGGTATCACCGGGTTCGTCGTGATCAGCCTGATGCTGACGCTCATGGTGTTTATCGGCGAGGCGGTGCGCGATGCATTCGACCCGCGCAAGGCGCAGCGATAGGATCGGGACATGGACGAACAGGAGCTCCTTATCGTTGACGATCTGTCGGTCAGTTTCGCCACGCCCGGCGGCACGGTCGATGCGGTCAAGCATGCGTCCTTCACAATCGGGCGGGGCGAGACCCTGGCGCTGGTTGGCGAATCCGGATCGGGAAAGTCGGTTACGGCGCTGTCGATCCTGCAACTGCTGCCCTATCCCGTAGCGCGCCACCCGAACGGTTCG
The DNA here is from genome assembly GCA_027619655.1 of Pseudomonadota bacterium. Classification (GTDB taxonomy): domain Bacteria; phylum Pseudomonadota; class Alphaproteobacteria; order UBA8366; genus MarineAlpha4-Bin1. Next base: position 7,439 of record JAQCHR010000101.1, on the reverse strand, counting down.
ATCCGCTACAAGGGTACGGAACTGGTCGGCGCGGGCGAATCGGCGATGCGCGCGGTGCGCGGCAATCGGATATCGATGATCTTCCAGGAACCGATGACCTCGCTCAATCCGCTGCACACGATTGAAAAACAAATTGCGGAAACGCTGACCCTGCACAAGGGCATGTCGGAAAGCCGGGCCCGTGCACGCGTGCTGGAACTGCTGAACCTCGTCGGCGTGCGGAATGCCGAACAGCGGCTTACTGCCTATCCGCATGAACTGTCCGGCGGCCAGCGCCAGCGGGTGGTGATCGCCATGGCGCTGGCGAACGAGCCCGACCTGCTGATCGCCGACGAACCCACGACCGCGCTGGACGTTACCATCCAGGCGCAGATCCTGAAGCTGCTGAAGGACCTGCAGCAGGAACTTGGCATGGCTATGCTGTTCATCACCCATGACCTGGGCATCGTACGCAAGATTGCGGACAAGGTCTGCGTGATGTGCGACGGCGAGATTGTCGAAGCCGGGCCGACGGGGGATATTTTTGGCCATCCGGCGCATGCCTATACGAAGCATCTTCTGGCCGCCGAACCGAAGGGCAGCAAATCCGAGCCCTCGCCCGATGCCCCCGTCATCATCACCGGGAACGACATCAAGGTCTGGTTCCCGATCAAGAAGGGCGTCTTCCGGCGCACCGTCGACCATGTCAAGGCAGTGGACGGCATCACGGTAACGGTACGCGAAGGCCAGACGGTCGGCGTGGTCGGCGAATCAGGCTCCGGCAAGACGACGCTGGGCATGGCGCTGCTGCGTCTGGAACGATCCACCGGCGGCATCTATTTTGACGGGCGCGAAATTCAGGAGCTGCCGGAGGACAAGCTGCGGCCGCTGCGCCGGGAGATGCAGGTGGTTTTCCAGGACCCGTATGGTTCGCTGTCGCCGCGCATGTCGATCGGCGAGATCGTGGCCGAAGGTCTCAGGATTCACAGCGATTCAAATGACGCGGCCGAACTGGATGCAAGGGTGGTCGAGGCGCTGCGCGAAGTGGGGCTCGAACCGGAAAGCCGTTTCCGCTATCCGCATGAATTTTCCGGCGGGCAGCGCCAGCGCATCGCCATTGCCCGGGCGATTGTCCTGAAGCCGAAATTCATCGTGCTGGACGAGCCCACTTCGGCGCTGGACATGTCGGTGCAGGCGCAGATTGTCGACCTGCTCACCGACCTGCAGCGCCGGCACGGGCTCGCCTATATGTTCATCAGCCATGACCTGAAGGTTGTCCGCGCTCTTGCGGACCATGTCATCGTCATGAAGGATGGCAGGGTCGTTGAACAGGGGCCGGCCGACACGATTTTCGATAACCCATCCGAACCCTATACGAAGGCGCTGATGGCGGCGGCCTTCGATCTGGAATTCGACGAACAGGCGGTCGCCAGCGGCGTCGTGAGCGTGTGAACCCATGGCCCTGATCATCAAATCCGATTTCGCCCGCGACGATATCTGGCGCGATGCCTTTAACGCGGTGGCGCCGGACCTTGATTGCCGCAGCTGGCAGTCGCCGGGCGACCTGGCGGATATCGAATACGCCTTCGTCTGGAAACCGGAAAAAGGCGGCCTGCGCCGCTTTCCGAACCTGAAATGCATCTTCTCCATCGGGGCGGGGGTCGATCACCTGCTCGGCGATGAGGGGCTGCCCGAAGGGGTGCCGGTGGTGCGCATGGTCGAACCGGAACTGACCCGCGGCATGGCGGAATACGTCGCGCTGCATGTGCTGCGCTGTCATCGCGAGGTCCCGACCCTGGAACAGGCGCAGCGCGACCGTGTGTGGAACGAGCTGATCGTCCCGACCGCGCCGGACCGCCGGGTCGGCATCATGGGCTTTGGCGTGCTGGGGCAGGCCTCGGCGCAGGCACTGTCCGCCTTCGGATTCGACCTGGCCTGCTGGTCGCGCACGGAAAAGGCGTTCCCCGGCGGGCAGTCCTTTCACGGGGCCGAGGGACTGAAGCCTTTTCTGGGGCGAACGGAAATCCTCGTCTGCCTGCTGCCGCTGACGCCGGAAACCGAAGGCATCCTGAACCGCGACCTGTTTGCGGCGCTGCCGCGCGGGGCCTGGCTGATCAATGCGGCGCGCGGCGGCCACCAGAACGAGGACGATATCCTGGAAGCGCTGGAATCGGGACAGCTCGTGGGGGCGACGCTGGACGTTTTCCGCAAGGAGCCCCTGCCGGCGGATCACCCCTTCTGGTCGCATCCCCGGGTGACGGTCACCGCGCATATCGCCAGCGTCACCCAGCCGCGTTCGGCGGCGGCGGAAGTCGTCGCCAATATCCGCCGGATCGAACAGGGCGCCGCGCCGCTTCATACAGTGAACATCAAGGCCGGGTACTGAACAGGGGGCAAGGCATGCCATTGCGGGTTGTCGGGGCGGGCTTCGGCCGGACCGGAACGAATTCAACGAAAACGGCGCTGGAAATGCTGGGCTTCGGGCCCTGCCACCACATGTTCGAAGTGCGCAAGCATCCCGAGGAACTGCATTTCTGGCAGGCGGCGGCGCGCGGCGAGGCGCCGGACTGGGATGATGTCTTTGCGCAATACGGTTCCTGCGTTGACTGGCCGTCAGCATTTTTCTGGCGAGAGATTGCCGCGCATTTCGCCGATGCAAAGGTACTGCTGACCGTGCGGCCGGAAGAGGACTGGTACCGCAGCATCCACGCGACGATCTATCAGAGCCTGTCGGATCCGGTTCTGCCGCCGGCCGGTTTCGAGCGCGTCCGCAAGCAGATGGTGATCGACCTGATCTACCGGCAGCTTTTCGGGGGCCGGCTGGGCGATCATGATCATGCGATTGGATTGTACCGGGCTCATATCGCCGAGGTGCAACGGGTGATCCCGCCGGAACGGCTGCTGACCTATGACGTGGCGGAAGGCTGGGGGCCGCTCTGCCGGTTCCTTAAGGTGCCGGTGCCGGATGAACCCTTCCCGCTGACCAATACGACGCAGGAATTCCAGCAGCGGGCGGCGGAACGGAAACGCGGTTAGTCCGGCAGGGCGTCCCGGATCAGGTCGCTGAATTCCGACAGGTAGACAGATCCCTTGACCGTGCGCTGGACAAGAATGGAGCGATGGTCGTCCTCGTCCCTTTTGCGGCGGATCATTTCCAGTGTCCCCAGCTTGTCCAGCGCGCGGGTCACGGCCGGCTTGGACACATTCAGCGTTTCGGCGAGGCCGCGCACCGTATGCGGCGCCGGCGTCAGGTAAACGGTCAGCAGCAGGGCCAGTTGCCGCGCCGTGAGGTCCGGCGCGTCGCGTCGTACGCTTTCCACCAGCGCGCCGCGCCACAGGTTCAAAACTTCGGTCGAAGACAGTTGTTCCACGGCAGGAAAAATCCGATGTCAGCTTCGCATTCGAACTGAAACTAGCATTCGCTGCAAACCGGAACAACTAATGGTTACCATAAGGCGGCCCTTGCCACGGAGGCCCTAATTTGGGAGGTTCCGTCGCACTTTCCGTCGGGACGTCGTTGGAGGAAATCCGTGAATCTGCATGCCATGCTCCTGGGCCGGGAGGCCGATGCCAACCCGGTTCGCGTCGGCCTGATCGGCGCCGGGAAGTTCGGATCGATGTACCTGTCGCAGGCGCGACGGACGCCGGGAATTCATATCCTGGGTATCGCCGACCTATCGCCCGACCGGGCGCGCGCGGCGCTGGCGAATACCGGCTGGCCTTTGGAACAATACGGTGCGGCGTCTTATGACGAGGCGCGGCGCAATGCGTCTACGTACATTACGGACGATGCCGAGGCATTGATCCGCGAAGCCGATGTGGTCATCGATTCGACCGGCCACCCCGCGGCCGGTATCCGCCATGCCCTGCTGGCCTGCGAACACGGCACCCATATCGTGATGGTCAATGTCGAGGCGGATGTGCTGGCCGGACCGTTGCTGGCCGAACGCGCAAAATCCGCCGGGATTGTCTACACGATGGCCTATGGCGACCAGCCGGCGCTGATTTGCGAGTTGGTCGACTGGGCGCGCGCCTGCGGCTTCGAAGTGACCTGCGCGGGCAAGGGCACGAAATACCTGCCGTCGTTTCACAGCTCCACGCCGGACACCGTATGGGATTATTACGGGCTGACGGCGGAACAGGCGGCGGCGGGCGGCATGAACCCGCAAATGTTCAATTCCTTCCTCGACGGCACGAAATCCGGCATTGAAATGGCTGCCGTTGCGAATGCGACCGGGCTGACGCCGCCGCGCGACGGGCTATCCTTCCCGCCCTGCGGCGTGCAGGACCTGCCGCATATCCTGCGGCCGCGCGCCGATGGCGGGCAACTGGACGGCAAGGGCATGGTTGAGGTCATCTCCAGCGAGGAGCGCGACGGACGTCCCGTCGTCGGCGACCTGCGCTGGGGCGTCTACGTCACCTTCGAGGCGCCCAGCGACTATGTGGAACGCTGCTTTTCCGAATACGGATTGCAGACCGACAGCACCGGACGATACAGCACGATGTTCAAGCCCTATCACCTGATCGGCCTTGAGCTGGGCATTTCCGTCGCCAGCGCGGCGCTGCGCGGCGAGCCGACCGGTGTTGCCCGGGCCTGGCGCGGCGATGCGGTGGCGACCGCGAAGCGGGACCTGCGGGCCGGCGAAATGCTGGACGGTGAAGGCGGTTTCACGGTCTGGGGCAAACTGATGCAGGCCGAGGATTCGCTGGCGCGGGGCGCGCTGCCGATCGGGCTGGCGCATGGCGTCAAATTGAAAAAATCCATCGCGCAGGGACAGGCGGTCTGCTGGCAGGACGTGGCCTATGACGAAAACGATCCAACGGTTTCCTTTCGCCGTGAAATGGAAAGGCGGAACCGCCGCAATACCGCTTCGTTCTAGCCGCAAGTGGAAGTCGCCGTCAAGAACTGCTACAGGGTTGCCACGATAGTCTTAGCCGCCACGTTTTCCGTTGTTGAAGGAGGTTCCTAGTGCCGGATGGGCCCCTGTTCGCATACCGCGAATTGCGCCGCGATGGCGCCTTGAAATCCGATACCATGCAGGAACTGGCCGTCGAGAAATTCCAGAGCCTGCATAACGGATTGAAGGGTTATGAACCCGCGTCCGGGTTGAAGGGCTGGAAGGCGCGTCTCGGCCTGGCGCGGCGCATGGCCGCCGATGGGTCTCTACGTCTATGGCGGCGTGGGGCGCGGCAAGTCGATGCTGATGGACCTGTTTTTCGACAAGGCTTTGGTCGAGCACAAGCGGCGGGTGCATTTTCACGAGTTCATGATCGAGGTGCAGGAAGAACTGCACCGCTGGCGCAAGCTGGAAAAAAACCGCCGCGATGACGACCCGATCGTATCGATTGCCGACAAGCTGGCGAAGGACGCCTGGCTGCTCTGTTTCGATGAGTTCCACGTCGTCGATATCGCCGACGCGATGATTCTGGGCAGGCTGTTCGAAGCGCTTTTCACGCGCGGCGTGGTCGTCGTCGCGACCTCCAACTTCGCGCCCGACGTCCTGTACAAGGACGGGCTGAACCGCGAACTGTTTTTACCGTTTATCACGCTGATCAAGCAGAAGCTGGATGTCCTCCACCTCGATTCGCCGACCGATTACCGGCATGAACGGCTGATGTCGATGGATGTCTATATCTCGCCGCTCGGCCCGGAAACGACAGCGGCGCTGGAAACGGACTTTGCCGAACTGACGGAAGGCGCGGTCAGCGAACCGGATGTGATAGAGGTCAAGGGCCGGGTGCTGAATGTTTCCCGGGCCTGCCGAGGGGTCGCCTGGTTTACCTTTCCCGAGCTGTGCGAAAAGGCCCTGGGGGCCGGGGACTATATTGCCGTCGCGGAGCGGTACCACACGATCATACTGGACGGCGTTCCAAAGCTGGACGAAGCGCGCCGGAACGAGGCCAAACGCCTGATGCTGCTGATTGACGAATTATACGAACACAAGGTCAACCTGGTGATGGCGGCGGAAACGCCGCCGCACCAGCTGTATACCGAAGGGCGCCACGCCTTTGAATTCGAACGCGCGGTCAGCCGGCTGATGGAAATGCAATCGCCTGAATACCTGAACCTGCGGCATATCGGTGGCAAGGATGCGTGAGGGTGCATCAGGCGACGGCGATTCCCTGACGCTGTATCCGTCGAAACTCCATTGCATCGCGATGTCCGTCGCCAGCATTGTCTGTTCGGTCTTCCTGTTCAAGGTCTGGCTGGATGGCGTTGAATATGCCTGGATTGCGGGCGGCTTTCTTACCGCCTCGTCAATCTATTATGCCGGCCATCTGCTCCGCGGCAGCTTTTCGCTGACCCTGGACAAGGACGGTTTCACCATTGTCGAGATGTTCAGCGCCAAGCCCTATAAATGGGCCAATATCACCGATATCGTGCTCCGCCGGGGCATCCTTGGTCCCAGCGTCGAGTTTTATGATCTGACCGGCGGTGATATGCGGCGCGTGAAATTGACACAGACATATGGCTACCGGCCGCGGCAGCTTCTGGAGCTGATGCTGCAGTGGCGGGCTAAAATCGGCGCACCGTCGGCGACGCTGGAAAAAAACATTTGGCTTCGATAAGGGTTGTTAAGAATTCTGTCGTATAAATTTGCGACAAATATCAGCTTTAAACCATCGAAAGTGGCGGCTGTCCTTGCTTATCGAACCGAACCGTCGTACCACACAAATGGAAATATCACGCGACCGTAAGAATGGATGCTGGGTAGAAGAACATTCGTCGCCTTGCTGTCGTACCGTTTCAGATTAGGGAGATTCTCATGGCACGGAATAAGATTGCACTGATTGGCGCGGGCAATATCGGCGGCACGCTGGCACTGCTTGCCGGGTTGAAGGAACTGGGCGATATCGTCCTGTTCGACATCGTTGACGGTGTCCCGCAGGGCAAGGCGCTCGACCTTGTCGAAGGATCGCCTGTCGAAGGTTATGACGCGAAGGTAACCGGCGCGAACAGCTACACCGCCCTGCGCGGCGCGGATGTGGTCATCGTGACCGCGGGTGTTCCCCGCAAGCCGGGCATGAGCCGTGACGATCTGATCGGTATCAATACCAATGTCATGAAAGCAGTCGGCGCGGGTATCAAGAAGAACTGCCCGAAGGCTTTCGTTATCTGCATCACGAACCCGCTTGACGTCATGGTTCAGGTCCTGCGCGACGCCTGCGGCCTGCCGCACAACAAGGTTGTCGGCATGGCCGGCGTCCTGGACAGCGCGCGGTTCCGGTACTTCCTCGCTGAGGAATTCGGCGTGTCGGTGGAAGATGTCACCGCCTTCGTGCTGGGCGGACATGGTGACACGATGGTGCCGCTGGTGCGGTATTCCACGGTCGCCGGCATCCCGGTTCCCGATCTGATCAAGATGGGCTGGTCGACGACCAAGAAGATCAATGAAATCATCCAGCGCACCCGCGACGGCGGCGCCGAAATCGTCAACCTGCTGAAGACCGGCTCGGCG
>JAQCHR010000100.1 GCA_027619655.1 Pseudomonadota bacterium | reverse complement strand
CGGAGGTGATGGATCCGCAATCTGCGGAAGAATATCATCGGGTCCAGATCAGGACGTTCCGGGACGCCGGCGCCGACCTGATCACCGCCTTCACCCTGACCTATGCCGACGAGGCGATCGGCCTGACCCGGGCGGCCATGGCCGAAAATATGCCGGTGGTCATATCCTTCACGCTTGAAACCGATGGACGGCTTCCCGACGGTCAGGCGCTGAAGGACGCGATCCGGACGGTCGATAGGGCGACGGAAGACGGACCTGCCTATTACATGATCAATTGCGCCCATCCGAGCCATTTCGCCGGCACATTGAGCGGCGACGGGGATTGGCTGCAGCGCATTCGCGGTATCCGCGCCAATGCCTCGACGATGAGCCATTCGGAATTGGACAACGCGGAAGAACTGGATGACGGCAATCCGCATGAACTGGGGCGGCAATACCGCAGCCTGTTGGAATTCCTGCCGCACGCCAATGTCCTTGGCGGGTGTTGTGGTACGGATCACCGACACGTCTATGCTATCCGCGAGGCTTGTGCCGCCTGACGCCAGGGAGCACCGGCGGCGTTACGGGCGATCCTGCTCCGCGTCGCCGTCTGTTTCCGGTTCGGCGGGCCTGCCGGATGGCGGCTCCGGCATCCGCGGATCGATACCGAATACGGCGGGTGAGGAAACATTCGCCATGACGAAACCATCGCGCTCTGATGCGGCAAGGGCCTTGCGGCGCGTGGTCCGGTAATAGGCAAACGCCGCCGTAATGACGTGAACCACCGCCGTGAAGATGAACAGGGACTGGTAGGACGTCATTTCCATGACTGCCGACGCGATGACCGGCCCCACTACCGCGGACAGGCCGAAAACCAGCAGGAGCCCGCTGCTGACATTGACCCTGTCCCCCGGCTCGACCAGGTCGTTGGCATGGGCGATGCTCAGCGCATAGATCGGGAAGGCGAATCCGCCAAACAGAAATGCCATGGCCAGCATCAGGCTGTGTGAGCCATCGCCGAGCATCGCCAGCCCGAGCCCGGCCAAGGCGCATAGCAGGCAGGCGGCGATCAGGACGTAGCGTCGATCATAATGATCGGAAAGCCGCCCCAGCGGGAACTGCAATATTGCGCCGCCGATGATGGTCACCGCCATGAAGACCGCGATTTCCGATACCGGCAGGCCATTCAGCCGGGCATGGACTGGCGCGAGCCCCCAGAATGCGCCATTTGCCAGGCCGACCGCGATACACCCCAGCACGGCGACGGGGGAAATGCCGTACAGCCAGCCAATCCGCAGCCGGGTCTGCTGGATGGGTCGCGGCGCCGTCGCGGTTGTCAGCGCCACAGGCACAAGGCCGAGGGCGATCAGCACGGTAACGATCGCAAAGAGTTCAAATCCCGCAGGATCAGCGGCATTCAGCAGGAACTGTCCGCCGGTGATCGCCGTCAGGTTCACAATTTGGTAGATCGACAGCACCCGGCCCCGGGTTTCGTTGGTGCTGCGTTCGTTCAGCCAACTCTCGATTATCATGTACAGGCCTGCGAAGCAGACGCCGGTCAGGCAGCGGAAAACATACCAGGGGAAGGGTGAAACCATCAGGGCGTGGAGCATGGACGATGCTGCGGCGATGGCTGCCAGCGCGGCGAAGGCGCGGATATGGCCGACGCGCTTGATCGCGACCGGTCCGGCAATACACCCGATTGTGAATCCGAGATAATATGCCGCGCCGATGCCGCCGATCCCGAGCGCGGAAAATCCTTCGATATTGGCGCGGATCGGCAGAACCGTGCCCTGCAGTCCATTGCCGACCAGCAGGATAAAGACACTGAGCAATAACGCGGCGACCGGAGCGAGACTCATGCGGCAGACCTGTCAAACATCGTCAAAGACTTAGACCTTCGGCCATGTCAGGTCAAAACGATTGAGCTTCTGCCCGCTGGCCGAGATAGTCTGTCCCTGCCAAGTAAGTGCCAGATACGCGTGACTGATTGATGAATACTACTCTGACTCTGCTCAGCCCTGAACGGGTTCACGGACATTATGCCGCCGGATACTGGCGGCACGATACGATTTACAGTCTGGCGCGGCTTCATGCGGCGCGAACCCCGGATGCGCCCGCATTTCGCGATCGCTACCAGCGCGTATCATACCGGGACCTCGTCGCATCGGCAGATGCGCTGGCGGCGGATTTGCACCGGCGCGGTCTGCGGCGCGGTCAGCGCGTGGCAGTCTGGCTGCCGGGCAGGCTTGAAGTCGCCATCGCCCTGCTGGCCTGTTCGCGCAACGCTTATGTGCTGTGCCCGTCGCTGCACAGGGATCATACGGTAGCCGATGTCGTCGCGCTGTTGCGGCAGATGCGGGCGGGTGCCCTGATCTACCAGGCAGGGTACGGCGCGGATGCCGATACCACAGATGCGGCAGCAACGCTGGGTGGGGTAGCGTCGCTGCGCCATGTCTACGCCGTGCCGCATGTGGCGGCGACACGATCCCCGATGGCGCCGTTCGACGGCATGCTGGACGCGCCGCCGGGCCGGTTTGCGGACCCGGCGCCGGTCGCCGATCCGGACAGCGTCGTCTACCTTGCCTTTACCTCCGGCACGACGGACGCGCCCAAGGGCGTGATGCACAGCGACAACACCATACTGGCGAACAGCCGGGTCTTTACCGCCGACTGGGGGATCGGCGCGGAATCGGTCCTCTACACCATGAGCCCGCTCAGCCATAATCTTGGACTGGGCGCGCTGGTCAATGCCCTGCTGGCGGGGGCGGAGCTTGTGGTGCATGACCTGCCTCGCGGCGAAAGCCTGCTGGACCGGCTGCTGGAAACCCGGTCGAGCTTTCTGGTCGGCGTGCCGACCCACGCGGTCGACCTGTTGTCGGAACTGCAGGCGCGGAAAAGCGCGCGCCTGCCGCATCTGAACGGATTCCGCATTTCGGGCGCGGCGGCGTCCGGCGATGTCGTCGACCGGTTGCTGGCCTACGGGATCCGGCCACAAAGCGGCTATGGCATGACCGAGGCGGGCTCGCATAATTATACGCTGCCCGATGACGATCCGGCGCTGGTGACCGGCAGTTCGGGGCGCGCGGCTCCAGGATACGAATTGAAGATATGGCGTCAGGACGATCCGGATCGCGAGGCGGTGATCGGGGAGGTCGGGCAGATCGGCGGCCGCGGCGCCAGCCTGATGCTGGGGGATTTCAACAATCAGGCCGCCACGGAAAGCAGCTTCAATACGTCGGGTTGGTTCATGACCGGAGACCTGGGGTGGCTGGACGAAAACGGTTATGTCCGGGTGACCGGCCGAAAGAAGGAACTGATCATTCGCGGCGGGCACAACATTTATCCGGGCAAGCTGGAAAGCCTGGCCATGGGGCATGCCGCGGTACGGCGCGCCGCCGCGGTCCCCGTTGCCGATGAACGGCTTGGCGAAAAAGTTTGCCTCGCAGTCATGCTGCATGGTGACGCGACAGTGACGGCACAGGACCTGCTGCGCCATCTGGACGCATCGGGCCTGTCGCGATACGACATGCCCGAATACTACCTGCTGCTTGACGATATCCCGCTGACCGCGAGCGGCAAGATTCTGAAGCGGGCACTGGTGGAGCGGATCGCGTCAGGAGACCTGGCGCCGGTCCCGGTCCGCTGGCAGCCCCGCAGCGGGGGATAGGAAGCAACCATGCGCGCCGTTGTTATTCGTGAATTTGGCGATATCGCCGATGTGCCGCTGGGGTCCTTGCCGGACCCCGTCCCCGGACCGGACGATGTGCTGGTGCGGATCCAGGCCGTCGCGGTCAATTTTGTCGATCTGCTGGTGATGGAAGGTAAATACCAGTTCCTCCCGGATCGACCCTTCGCGCCGGGCAAGCTGCCGGCGGGTGTCGTCGAAGCCGCCGGCAGCGCCGTCACGGCGTTCCGGCCCGGCGACCGGGTGCTGACCATGGCGGAGCATGGCGGCTATGCGGAACTAGTGGCGGTTCCCCAGGGCCAATGTCTGCATTTGCCGGAATCCCTGTCGGTCACGGATGCCGCGTCGATGGCGCTGGCATTCGATACCGCCTGGTTCGCGCTGCGCGACCGGGCGAGGATCCAGCCGGGGGAGAGCGTCCTGGTGCTGGGGGCAACGGGCGCTGTCGGCAACGCCGCAATGCAACTCGCGAAAGCCTGGGGTGCAAAGGTCCTCGCCGGGGTTTCATCGCCGGACCGGATGGATGACGTCCTGCGGGCCGGGGCGGATGCAGCCATCGACCTGTCCCGCGACAATCTGCGCGATGACCTTCGCAAGCAGGTCCATGCGGTCAATGACGGCGCCGGAGTCGATATCGTTATCGATCCCCTCGGCGGCGATATTTTCGACGCGGCGGTCCGGGTGCTGGCGTGGCGCGGCCGCTTGGTCGTGGTCGGGTTCGCCGCAGGACGCATCCCCGAAATCCGGGCCAACTACCTGCTGCTGAAAAACATTGAGGTCAGCGGCTTGCAGGTCAGCGATTACCGCAAGCACGATCCGGATCGGATGGCGGCGTGTTTTGCAGAGCTGTTCAGCCTCTACGAATCCGGAAAACTGACACCAGCGGCGTCGGAAACATTTCCGTTCGACCGTTACCGGGACGCCCTGACGCTGATGCGTGAAAGAACCGCACGGAAGCGGCTTATACTGCAACCGAACCGGTGATCGGGGGCGCGGTTTCCGCTGCGTTCTTGTTTCTGAACTCGGTTTCCAACACTGCAAGCAGGTCGTTTTTGCGGAACGGTTTGGACAATAGCGGGAACTGGTTCTTCCGGAGGCCCTTTTCGACAAGGTCCGCCTCGGGATAACCCGAAATCAGGACGGCCTTTAAATCCGGCCAGCGTCCATGTGCCTGGGTCGCCAGGTCGATACCGCTCTTGCCGCCCGGGAGCACGACATCGGTCAGCAGCAGGTCAATGTGGTCCGTCGGGCTCAGGTCATCCAGTATTTTCAGGGCACTGGTGGCATTCTGGACGGATACGGTGCTGAAATTAAGCGATTCCAGCATGTTGACGAATACCTGGCAAAGCTCGGCATTGTCTTCGACAAGGAGCGCCCTGTGTTGCTTCCGCAACTGCGGCGGCTGCGGGGCAGGCAGTTCGGAAACAAGCGTTGCGTCGCGATTGGAATTTCGCGGCAGGTAGAATGATACCGTCGTGCCGCCGCCCATGCTGGTTTCGATATCGATGTAGCCGTGCGATTGCCGCCGAACGAACCCGTACACCATGCTCAGGCCCAGGCCAGTGCCTTTCCCGATCTCCTTGGTCGTGTAGAACGGATCAAAAGCGCGCTGCGCCGTTTCAGGCGACATGCCTGTCCCGGAGTCCCGCACCGAGACCTTGACGTAGTCGCCTGTTTTGACCTGATAGGGCCGGGCGTTGGCAAACGAACGGTCCAGGGTAACATTGCTGCATTCGATCCTGATGCGACCGCCTTCTGGCATCGCGTCCCGGCCGTTCAGCGCCAGGTTCATGATGGCGTTTTCAAATTCGCTTTCATCGACGCGAACCGGCCACAGGTCGGGCACGGTTTCCAGGTCAATTTCGACGGTTTCGCCCAGAAGCGGCTGCAGCAGTTTTACCGTCCGTTGCGCCGCTTCCCCGACGTCGATATGCACCGGAACGCTGAACGGGTTGCCGGTATAGGAAAGTAGCCGGCCGGTCAGATCCTTGCCGCGGAATGCCGATTCCAGAACGCGCCTGACTTCCGCGCTCGCCGCCGGCATGTATTTCAGTTCCTCCTCCAGCAGCAGTTCCAGGTTGCCGGAAATGGCCATGAGCAGATTGTTGAATTCATGCGCGACGCCGCCGGTAACCTGGCCGAGCGCTTCCATTTTCTGCGACTGTCGCAACCGTGCATGGGTCTGGTTTACAAGGGTTACGTCCTCCACCAGTGCAAAAGTACCGACCGTTCGGCCGCTGCTGTCGATATTCGGAATATAAATGGCCCGCACGTCACGGGTCTGGCCGTCCGGGTGCGTGATGCGGGATTCTACTTCGATCTTCCTGCCTCGCAGGACTTGCGCTATCGGGTGCCTGATTTTTTCATACTGGTCGCCGAGTATTTCGCTGAGATGCCTGCCGACAATTTCACTGGCCGGTCGGCCATACCACTTGGCGCCGGTTTCGTTGATCATCACGTAACGTTCGGCATCGTCGAGATAGGCAATCAGCACGGGCAGGGCGTTGGTCATAAGGCGCAACTGCGCCTCGCTTTCCCGCAGCGCTTCGACCGCCGAGCGGCGCTCGGTGATGTCGGAGCGGATGCTGACGGTGCCGCCATTGGCGATTTTCTTTTCTTCGGAACGAATCCACCGGCCGCTGGCATGCCGGTATTCTATGGGGCCGGTGGGATCCCGAAATCTGGCCAGATGCTCCGCGACAAACGCTTCCTCGCGACCCAGCGCGCTGGGGAAGGACGACTTCGCGACGCCGGCGCGCATCATGTCCTCGAAGGAAACACCCGGAACAATCTGATCCGCGAAAGTCGGAAAGATAGCCCTGAAATTCTCGTTGCACATGACCAGTCGCTCATCGACGTCAAATAGAGCAAAACCTTCGGACATGGCGGCGATGGCGTTGTGCAGAAGTTCCTCGGCCTGCCGTTGCTCGGTAATGTCATGGCCGATGGAACCGATGCCGAAAATCTTTCCGTCCGAATCGTAAGTCGGGAACTTGGTAACCGTGCGGTGGGCGACTGATCCAACGTCCAGGACGGCACGACGGTATCTCGTGACAACGGCTTCCATCTCCAGCACCTGATCGTCATGCGCAATGACATTCTGCGCAAGCGCGGCATTGAACACCGTTTGGACTTCACGCCCGATGACCATGTCGGCCGACATGCCGTGCAGTCGCTCGAAGGCGGGGTTGACCATCAGGAATCGTCCTTCCAGTTCTTTCATCTGGATATAGGCAGGATTGTTTTCGATGAATGCCCAAAGCATTTCCGGGTCGCGCCGGGCGTTGGTGGCTGCTGCGGGAGGAGAGGCAGGCTTGGAAATCCAGGCGATGTACGCCGCTTCGTCGCGATATTCGATATTTGCGAGAACGATCCTGGCCGGCGCAGCCGTGCCGTCGGCCCGGCGCAATACCACATCGCTTCCGCTGTCATCTGTCGTTGCCTGCCGGCATGCTGCGAGAATATCGGGAGACGGCGGATCTACCAAAAGATCGGCAAGTGTCCGTGGGCCGGCACTGCTCTCTTTATGACCGAGGAATGACAGAAGGGCGCTGTTGGCATGCAGAATGGCGCCGGCGGCATGCGAAAAAATTGCTGCCGCTGTCGGACAGTCATCCAGAAGATGGTTAATTGCGGAGTCGTTACGCTGCAACGTCAAACTCAATATCATTCAATTTAAAGTCGTTCAATTTAATGGAAGTATTCTTAATAAAACATTATGGATCCTGTCAGGCTTAACGCCCCACGGTTAATGTTTGCAGGTGTCTTGCCGCGTCAAACCGGATAGAATGATGAATATGACCAATCGAGGGCGGCGAGACGGCGTTATGAAGTCATGAATAACGATAACGCATTAGCCAAATACGATGCGGGGCCATTCTTTTGCGAACTGTTCGGTCTCGGGGGTACGGCGCCGGAACATACCGCTTTGGTACGCGAACGCCTTTCACAATTGGATATTCCGTCGTTGCGACGCCGCTCCAAGGATGCGATCGAGGAACTGTATGACCTGGGGATTACGTTTACGGTTTATTCCGACCGGGACGTGATCGACCGGATTCTGCCCTTTGACGTGATCCCCAGGGTCATTTCGCCCAAGGACTGGCAAATCATTGAAACCGGCGTGCAGCAGCGCGTGGCGGCATTGAATCATTTTCTGCATGACATCTATCACGACCGGAAAATCCTGAACGACAAGGTCGTGCCGGCGGATCTTGTCCTGGGAAATGCGAATTACCGCAAGGAAATGGTCGGCCTTGATGTGCCCGGCGGCGTCTACGTCCATATCTGCGGTACGGATATCGTGCGCGACGACATGGGTGAATTCCGCGTGCTCGAAGATAACGCCCGGACGCCCTCGGGCGTTTCCTATGTCATCGAGAACCGTCACCTGATGCTGCGCGCATTTGCCGACCTGACCGAAGGCATTGACCTGCGTCCAGTCGACGGTTACGGCAGCCAACTGGCCGGCGCCCTGGCGGCGGTTGCGCCAAAACATGCAACGAATGATCCGGGCATCGTTCTTTTGTCGCCGGGAACGTTCAATTCAGCATATTTCGAGCATGTGTTCCTGGCGCGGGAAATGGGCGTGCCCCTGGTCGAAGGGCGGGACCTTGTGGTCGAAAAGGACCGCGTCTTCATGAAGACGACGGGCGGGTTGGTCCCCGTACATGTCATTTACCGGCGCATCGACGACGCCTTTCTCGATCCGGAAGTGTTCAACCCGGAAAGTGTGCTCGGCGTGCCGGGCCTGATGCGCGCCTACCGGAAGGGGAACGTCAATATTGCCAATGCGGTGGGAACCGGCGTAGCCGACGACAAGGCCATCTATGCCTATATGCCGCGCATCATCCGCTATTATCTGGACGAGGACCCGATCCTGCAGAACGTGCAGACAAACATCTGCCGGGAGGAAGAAGGGCTCGCCTACACGCTCGAACATCTGAATGAACTGGTGACGAAGCCCGTCGGCGAATCCGGCGGATACGGCGTTGTTATCGGTCCGCGCGCGACAAAAAAGGAACTGCGTGAACTGCGGGCGGTGTTGCTCAAGAAGCCGGATAATTACATCAGCCAGCCGATGATCAACCTGTCTGTCACGCCGACGCTGATCGGCAATGCGGTGGAGCCGCGCCATATCGATCTGCGGCCGTTTGCGGTAACGGGCGATTCAACCTGGGTGCTGCCTGGTGGATTGACGCGGGTCGCGATGAAACGCGGATCGCTGGTCGTAAACTCGTCACAAGGTGGCGGAACGAAGGATACCTGGGTCCTTGGATAGCAGTCTTCTCACTCGATTTGCGGAAAACATTTTCTGGCTCGCCCGGTATATGGAGCGGATCGAAAACCTTGCGCGTATCCTGGACGTCAATGAAACCTATAATCGCGGACGGGCCGGGGACAATGACTGGAGCCGGATCCTGCGGCTGCATCATGACGAGGAAGCGTTTTTCGAACGGCATGAAGAGGCGACCGAAAGCGCCGTCATCGCCTTTTACATTACCGACCGAAAAAACCCGAATTCGATCGTGTCATGCCTGCATTTCGCCCGGGAAAACGCCCGGTCGCTGCGGCATCTGATCAGCACGAAAATGTGGCGCCAGATCAATAAGTTCTACAGCCGGCTACGGAACATCAAAGCTGCTGACCTGCGACACCTGTCAGAACTGTGCCGCGAAATCAAGGAAGGCTGCCAGACCCATACCGGTATCACGGAAAGAACGTTTTTCCGTAACCAGGGCTGGACGTTTTACCATATCGGCAAGTATCTGGAGCGTGCCGACCAGACGACCCGCCTGGTCGATATGCGGCGCCACATGCTGATCCGGGCCGATATCGTGGATGGCGAAGCCGATGCGGCGCGGCAGCTTGACCTGATCGAAGTAAATACCCTGCTGCGCTCGCTCG